>DASSCW010000028.1:0-5703 GCA_035697465.1 Candidatus Limnocylindria bacterium
ACAGTCCGTACTGTCCGGTCGCGACCACGCCTGCCTTGAGGAGGGCCGTCGGCTGGGCCACGGGCACGGTTGCGGTGAGTCGCTCGTCGAGGCGCATCGGCAGGTCGACCTTGACCTCCAGCGTCCAGTCGCAGCGGAGCTCCGTGCCCTCGAACGTCGCAGGCCCGAGGGCCGGGACCTCAAAATTGAAGCGCCACGTCTCCGGCTGTCCGGCCACCAGCCGCACGGCGTCAGCCAGGGGGAAGTCGAGACGATGGATCTCGTTGTGGTTGGTGTGCGTCACGCGCCGCGAGTGCATCGTGCCGTCGGCCGCGCGGCTCGTCTCCGTCGTGTCGAAGCGGTAGGTTTCGACGCACCGCAGCGACGCCGCCACCGCCCGAGCCTCGAGGTCGCGCGGTGGCGTGAAGGTGACTCTGGCGGCAGCCTCTCGGCCGGGCAGCAGGACTGGTGGATCCAGCTCCAGCCGCCATCGTTCGTCGTTCATCCCGCCCCGCCGAACCTCCGTGCAGCACGAAATGTCCCGAAGGAACTGCGGTCCGGAACGACGGTGCGAGACCGCCGACCCGGTACCGGAACGCTTGATGCAATCGCCTGATCCGGTATCCGCTGCCCCTTCGGGACGACCAAAGCATAGGGGTCGCCCGATTGGGGTCACAAGCCCCTTTATCCCCGACTTTGGCGCGTCGTCGATTCCTTTTCCACAGGCCGTCCCCATGCGGCCGTCACGGACAAGCCGATGCCCCGCCGGGGTGCAGGCGGGGCATCGAATGCCGCCTGCCGGGCCGGTCGGCTCGGACCCGGGCCAACCAGGCGACACAGGTGCTACCCTCGGCCGGCGGGCGACGTTCAGCCGATGGAGATGGACCGATGCATCACGGGGGCAACTGGGAGAAGGCTCCGGCCGACCTGGTCGACCGGTTCACCGACAGCGTGACCGGCATGCCCGGCGCCCAGGTGCGCAAGATGTTCGGCTATCCCGCCGGCTTCGCGAACGGGCACATGTTCACCGGGCTGTTCGCCTCCAGCTGGTTCGTACGCCTGCCCGATGACGCGCGCACCGAGCTTGCTGCCGCGGGTGGCTCGCCATTCGAGCCGATGCCCGGGCGGCCGATGCGTGAGTACATCGTCCTTCCGCCCCATGTCGCCGAGCACGCCAGATCAGCGGAACCGTGGGTCTCGCGAGCGCTCGACCACGTGCTGGCCATGCCGCCCAAGGCCAAGCGCTAGCTCCGCGCCAGGAAGTCGCGCATCAGTTCGGCGACACGGTCTGGGGCCTCGAACTGGACCGCGTGACCGACACCGGGCAGCTCCTCCAGCCGCGCGTCGGGAATGCTGGCCGCGATCTCCACTCCCACGTCGGGCGCCACGATCCGGTCGGCCTGCGGCGCGATCACCAGCGTCGGCGCGCGGACACGGCCGAGGTCGATGGGCGTCGTCGCGGCGGTGTCGCGAACGAATCGGCGCAGCGCAGCGAGCGTGCCGGGCGTCTGCAGCGGATCGATGTACCCGCGCACCAGCTCCTCCAGGGGCAGCCGCGTGTCAACCGCCGCGCGGGCAAGGAAGCGCCGCACCGCCAGGCGGCCAATTCTTGGAAACCGGATCGCGACCGCGAGACCCAGCAGGTTGGCGGTGCTGAGCGGCAGCCAGCGCGCCGCGCTGACCGAGGCCACCAGCACCAGCCGGTCGACTCGTTCCGGGTGGCGCGCGGCCAGGCGCTGCGCGACCGACCCGCCCCACGAGAGCCCGGCCACGTCCACGTGATCCAGACGAAGCACATCCAGCAGGCCGGCCAGGCGGTCGGCGTAGTCATCTCCGGTGAGCGGGCGGCGTGGACGGCGGGTCGAGCGGCCGAAACCGACCATGTCGGGTGCGACCATCGCGAAGCTCGGCTCCAGGCGATCCATGACCACTCGCCAGGCCGTCGCGTTGCTTGGAAAGCCATGAACCAGCAGGAGCGGGGGCCCGGTTCCGCGCTCGACGAGATGGATCCGCTCGCCCCCGACCTCCAGGAAGCGGCCGCCAGGCCCTGCCACAAGCCCGGCTACAGCCAGCCGCGCCTGCGGAAGTAGAGGACCATCCCGATCAGCAGCGCGGCCATGGCGCCGATGATCAGCCAGAAGGCGACCGACGTGCCCTCACCGGGCACCGGCACGTTCATGCCCCAGATGCTGGCGATCAAGGTCAGTGGCAGCAGCACCACGCTGGCCGCGGTGAGCACCCGCAGCACATCGCTCAGGCGATGCGACAGGACCGACTCATTGCTCGACTCAATTGCCTCGCCGATCTCCTTGAAGTTCTCCAGCACGTCCCATATGCGCTCGGAGGCATCGGTCAGGTCGTCGAAGTAGACGTCCAGCTCGTCGCCGAAGTCTCCCTGCTTCGCCCGTTCCAGCGCCCGGAACACGCCTCGCTGCGGGCGGATCACGGCGCGGAAGTTGATGATCTCCTGCTTGGTGTTGCTGATCTCGCGGACGATCTCCCGAGATCGGCCCTCGAAGATGTCGTCCTCCAGGCGGCGCAGCTTGCGGCCCAGCTGGCCAAGCATCGGGAAGCCGGCGTCCACGCATCGGTCAAGGATCTCGTACAGCAGGCGGCCCGAGCCGCCGGCGAACATCTCCTCGCGCACGTCCGGCTGCTCCTGGACCCGCTCCCACATGGCGGGCAGCGGGACGATCGATTCCTCGGGCAGGGTCACGACATAGTCGGGGCCGATGAAGACGTCCAGCTCCGCCGGATGCAGCCGCCCCGTCTCCTTGTCAAAGCGCGGGAACTGGACCACCAGGAACAGGTAGTCGTCGTACACGTCCAGCTTCGGCCGCTGGTTGATGCTGGCCACGTCCTCCAGGTCCAGGGGATGGAAGCTGAAGTGCTCGGCCAGCCAGGCAAGGTCGGCGGAGTGCGGATCCTCGACGTGGTACCAACGCAGCCCGCGCGCTTCGACCATCTCGACGCGCGGCTCGTCCGGCGCGGTGACCTCCTCGCCCGGCGCGCGGACGCCGCCCCGCGGTCGCAAGAGTCGTGGCAGCTGCCTCAAAGGCTTTACTCCGCTCTACTCCAACGTAACGCTGATCTCGGTCGGTCCCCACCCGCAGTCCGGATGGCATCCCACCACATCCTCCTCCAGGGCCAGCCTGAATCGGCCCGCAGGAAGACCGTCCCGCGCGAGTGCCACTACGAAGGTCTGTGCACCGACGAGATCGGCGGTGCACGCACGGGGAGTATTGCCGAGCTGGACCGCCACCGGATCGGCGAATGTCGCATACACGCGCTGCCCGTCGCGGTCGATGGTGATGTCGGAAATCGCCACTTCTGGGCAGCTGCTGCCGATTCCTTCGCTGAAGAATGCGATCACTTCGCGCGCCGGATCCCAATTCGGCGGAGCCGCGGCTATCCCATGCCACTCCAGTTCTGCTTCCAGCTCCTCGGCGTCTGTTGCCAGCCTGACCGCGTAGGGGACGCTTGTCCGGAACCGCCCCAGCAGGCGCCAACCATCGCCTTCAGCTCGCACCCCAGGGCTGGATTGAACTGGGAGCGCGAGCGCGCAGCTGGCGCACGCAACCACGAACGTCAGCAAAGCAGCGCCGACGCGAATTGGAACGATGCTGATCACCGCTTCAGCGTAGCCCTCACCGGCGCCTCGGGTGCCTCTCCAACACTTCGTGCGGTCCTGGCCTGAATCTGCCGAGTCCTCCTGCTGCGGACGCAGGTGCGGGAGATGGGTCACTCGACCACGGAGCGCCGGCTTGGCACGATTTCACGGCGGCTCCTTCGTCAGGTGATCCACCACCCGCAACTCCTGCACGGGATCGAGGGTTCGCTGGTCGAGTGACCCAGCCACCGCAACACGACCGCCTGGACCTGCGCTATTCCTGGACCTGCGGATTGAGGTGTGGCAGATCCTCAGCCCCAGCAACCTCAGGCAAATTCAGGCGGAAGACATCGAGTCCGCGCAGGTGGTCGGAGGCGTAGATGTAGCCGCGGTACCAGTAGGCGGCCCACTGGTCCCCCGGGACGCGCCCCCCGATATCGAAGTAGGCAATCTCCACCGGAGCGGTGGGATCGGTGAAGTCGATCACCGCCGTGCCGCCGGAGTAGAAGGCGGCGACCAGCAGGTCGCGCTCGATGCCCGGAACCACGTTGAACATGTGCGCCGAGCAGATCTCGCTGCCCTGGTATCGGTCCAGGCTGAACCGGCCGGCCAGCTGCGGCGCGGCCGGGTCGTCCATGCGGTAGAACCAGATTGAGCCGAGCGGGGCATCGGTGCAGCCTGCCTCGGCCAGGTTCTCGTCGCCGAAGGCGACCACCGAGCCGTCGTTGCTCCACGCCGCGGAATGCCAGAAGCTGACATCGGGCAGGTCAACGTGGGCGAGTGCCCGTGGGCGCACCGGGTTGGAGACGTCCCAGATCTGGCCCTCGCTCATGCACGCCGCCGCGGCCAGCAGCAGCCGGGGGTAGATGGTGATGTCGTGGCAGCCCGCCGTCTCTTCGAGCCCTTCCGGCGCCCCGGGCCACAATTCCCAGACCGGCGTGTCGAACAGGTGCGGCTGGCTGACGACCTTGGCGGTCGCCGGATCGTCCAGGGGGACTTCGATCGTGCTGATGTGGCCGTGCGGATTGGTGCAGCCCGGCGCGAGGTCCGGATCCACGCGCAGGGCGTACGAGCTGACGTAGATGAGCAGGCGGCCGTTCGCAACGTCCGGCACGAGCGTGTGGGTGTGCGAGCCGCAGTCGGTCTGGACCGATGCCACCAGCCTCGGGGCGATCGGTCGCGAGATGTCGAAGATGCGGACGCCCTCCCAGCCGCCCTCGTCCGGCACGAACAGCGGGTCGGCCTTCTCGGCGTCCTCGGAATCGCACTCGGGCGTCGTCTGCGGACGATCGATGCTGACGAAGACGAGGTCCTCCCAGATCGAGACGTCGCCCTGCGGGCCACGGCACTCGACGTCGACGATCAGGCGCGGAGCGGTCGGGTTGGAGATGTCGATCAGGCGGAACCCGTCGTAGCTACCCTGCACCGCCACGTCGCCCCAGAAGGCCAGATCCGAGTTGAAGAAGTCGAACGAGTGCTCCTCCTTCGGCAGCGTGCCGGCGAGCTCGATCGACTCGGAGTGCCGGTCCGGGAAGGGCGTCGCGTCCGGCGACAGCGTCTCATGCAGCTCGTGCTCGCGGCCGGTCAGGGGCGTGGGGCTGGGGCTGGCACCGCCCTGGGCCGGGTCACCGCACGCGGCCAGCAGGATCGCCAGCAGGCATGGAACGGCCAGCGCGGCGAGGCGACGGGAGAGAGGCATGGCATGCAGATTAGGCGGTCGGACCGAGGATGGTTCAGACTCGGAACCGATGACGGCGCAGCACCATCTCCTGCATGCGGGCTACGTCCGCGACGGCGGCGTTTCGGTCGGCAGCAGCGTGAGCCTGGTGACCGATGGCGAGGCGGTGATCGTGATCGACCCGGGGATGGTGGCGAGCACGTCGTTGATCCTCGAGCCACTGGCTCGGCTGGGGCACCGCGCCGACGAGGTGACGCACGTCGCGCTCACCCACCACCACCCGGACCACGCCCTCAACGCGGCCCTCTTCCCGAACGCCGAGCTGGTGGATGCCTGGGCGCGTTACCGCGGCGACCAGTGGGTCGACCACGATGGCGACGGACATCGGCTCAGCCCGCACACCTGGATCATCCTCACGCCCGGTCACACGCATCAG
>DASSCW010000029.1:0-3848 GCA_035697465.1 Candidatus Limnocylindria bacterium
GGCGGGGCCGATGACTGGGAGGAATTGGCACGGACATCGACGAACCGGGAAGCGCAGGTCACTGCGCGCGGCATTGCAGCGTCGATCCGGGCAACGTGCGGCGATCTCGAGTCCGCGTGCCGCCTGATCGAGGAGGCATTAGAGATCCCCGAGGTGTCCCAGGCCGACGAGTTCCTCTCCAACGATCTGCCCGACCTTGTCCGTTGCGCGTGCGAGGCCGGCAATCTCGAGCTCGCGGATCGCCTCGTCCACATTGACGAGCCCAGATTTCCCTACGCCGCGCACGCCCAGGTGGCGGGGCGCGCCCTCGTTGCCGAACGTCGCGGCAATTGCGAGGAGGCGCTTGCCGGCTTCCGAGAGGCAGCCGAACGCTGGGAGAAGTTCGGGATCCCGCTCGAAGTGGCCCACGCTCGCCTGGGTGAGGCCCGCTGCCTGATCGCCGTTGGCCGTGCAGCGGAGGCGGAGGCGTCGCTGGTCGAAGCACACGAAATATTCGAGCGACTTGGCGCTGTGGCGGCCATCCAGCAGGCGGAATCGGTCCAGGCTGAGCTCACCGCGGCGAAGCGATGAGCTCCAGGCCGCGCTGACCGAACGATTTTCCTTTCGCTGGTGTCAGTTTGCCGATGGGACGCCCTATGGACGAGCCACCCGAGCTGCAGACGCGCATAGCGTCCATGCATGCGGCCGGCCTGGATCAAGTCCCACCGAACGGAGGGCATGGGTGGGTGCAACCACTCATCGAGCGGGCGGTGCGGGGCGACGTGGTTGCGTTCGAGCAGCTCGTCGAACCGCACCTGACCCCGCTGTATCGGCTCGCGGCCGCCATGGTCGGGCCCGAGGAGGCGCGCGACGTGACGCAGGAAACGCTGGTCAGCGCATGGCGGGAGCTGCACAAGGTGCGACGAGCTGACAGGCTCGAAGCATGGCTGCGCAGCATCCTGATGAACCGCGCTCGCAACGTGCTGCGCTCGCGCCGCCGTCACCCGGTGGTCGCATATGAGCCGATGGCCGGGCATGGCATCGGTCACTTCGAGGAACCGATGGTCGGTCTCCACGGCCAATGGGCGGTCGAAGACGCCCTGGCCGAGCTCCGTCCCGAGGAACGTGCCGTCGTCGTGCTGCACTACCTCGCCGATCTCACGCTGCGCCAGGTCGCAGAGACGCTTGGCCTTCGCGAGGGAACGGTGAAGTCGCGTCTGCACGCTGGGCTTCGCGCCCTCCGGCACCACTTCGCGGAGGAGCCGGCATGAATCGCGAGCAGCTCCGTCGTGAGCTTCCCGAGCCGGTCCGCCGCTACTTCGAGGAGGTAGCCCGGATGGAACCGCCTGTCGACCTGCTTTCCGCGGCGATCACCAAGGTGGAATCAGAGCCGCGCGTGAACCGATTCTCCCTGCTGCCGGCCATGGTGGCGGTGGCAGCCACGGCGGTGATCGCCGCCGTGATCGCATTCAACGTCTTCGGCCTCAAGGTCGGCCCGTTCGTGGGCGACGATGCTTCGCCGACTCCACAGGGCTCGCCGACCATGCAGACCATGCCGCCCCTGGAGGGCTTGCCATCGGCAGGCACCATCGAGCAGCGATACTCGATCCCCGCCGACGCCGGATTCCCGGCGCTGGAAGCCCATGGGTCGGTCTGGCTCAGCAACGGCGAGACCGGCGTCGTGACGCGGATCGACGCCGAGACCGGCCAGATCACCGCCCAGATCGACGTCAATCCGAATCCCGAGACGGACCGCTACGACCAGAACCTCGTTGCTGATGAGTCGTACGTATGGGCCACGGGGGCGGATCGGACCCTGGTGCAGATCGATCCCGCGACGAACGCCGTCCTGGAGCGTTTCGACATCAGCGTCCTGATCTACCGCATGGTCGTGTCCGGTGACGACATCTGGATCTCGGACCTGAACGACACCAACAGCGTGATCCGGTTCTCGACGACTGCCGGCGAGGTGACGCTCAGGCGCCCAATGACAAACTGGCCCGGCGGCCTCGCCGTCGCGGAGAACGGCGACGTCTGGGTGACGCCGTACCAGGCCGACGACCTGTTGAGGCTGGACCCGGAGACGGGCGATCAGCTGGAATCCAACACCGTCCGCAGCTTCGGAATGCAGATCCTTCTCTTCGGCGATGCCCTGTACATCAGCGGGAACCAGGGGAGGCCGTTGGAGCGCTTCAGCATTCCAGACGGCCGGGTCACGGCGCGCTTCAGTCAGGAAACCCGCCCGGAGCTGTTCAACGGACGGCTCTACGGGCTGGAGGGCGAAGCGCTCATCGTTCTCGATGCCGCCACGCTGCAGGTCGTCGCGGCGCTCGACATGGGACCCAACCTTGGCGGCCTGCTGGCCGGCAGTGACTCCCTTTGGATCGTCCAGGGGACGGAGATCCTCAAGGTTCGCCCAGCCTGATAGCGGATGGGGCCGGCGCGCGAAGCGTCGGCCCCATTGGCGCGCAGTTGCCGCAGTTCTTCCGCAGTCCGATTGTCGGAGAATTGGCCATCGTCACCAGGGAGGGTGGTGCCTTGCGACCCGTGCATGGCAGGTATCGGCCGATCGTGGTCCTCGTCGCCACGCTGGCGATGCTCGCGATGTTGCTGCCACCAGGTGCCTTGGCCAGGCCCAATGGAAGAGACAACATCACGATCTTCCTGCACGGCTTCAACGGCAGGAATTGCACACAGGACTGGCGCGATCTGATGCTCGACATGCGAGGGGCCGGATTCACGGGCCCCTTCCACGTCGTCAAGTACCTCTCGTCAGATAGCAACTGTGATCTGAGCGGCATCGCGAACGCGCAGAACGCCAGCCTCTTCGAATTCGGTTCGCACACCGCCGTCTATGGCCACAGCGGCGCCACTCACGACAACAACACGGACATTCGGCATCTCGCGTGGCATCTCGCCCACTACATCGGCGAGCTCAGCCCCGAGGATCGGTCGGTGGACGTGGTGGCGCATTCGATGGGCGGGCTCATTGTCCGATTCGCACTGGCGAGACAGTCGGTGGGAGCGTGGCCGGTGATGGACGTGGAGGACGTCATCACGCTGGGAAGCCCACACGGCGGGGTGAACTTCGCGTCCTGGAATGGCACGGTCCAGGGCGATCAGATGGAGCCAGGGTCGTTCCTCATCGGCTGGCTGCGGGATCACGCGCGCAATCCGCAGGGCATCGCCGGAACGGAGTGGACGGTGATGGGCAGCGCGGGCGACGTCGTGGTCCCCAGAGGAACCGCGACTGACATGGATGCCCCGGAGCGGATCCGTTTCGGCTGGTGGCCCTCGCCCATCGGCCACGGCGCCTACATGCACGTAGGCGGCAGCCGCGCCTCGGCGGTCTGGAACGGAACCGCCTACCTTCAGGATTACTGGACCTATGGACCGATGCCGATGACGCGCGCAGCCCTCCAATACGCAGGCTGGTAAGCCTCGGACGGGTTCGTGGGGAGGCGGCCACCCTGGGTGGCCTTACGACCGCCGAACCGCCTCCGCACGCGTGTTCAACGGACGAATGGCCACCACCGGTAGCCTATCGACCGCTGAAGGGCGCCTTTCTCGCCATGCGCTGCCAGCCGCCGGTCGTAAGGCCACTCAGAGTGGCGCCTTCTAACCGCTAGGCGCGATCGCGACACACGAGCTGTCACTGACGCTTGGCACCCTGCGAACGTGAACACCAGCCGATGGTTCGACTTCGACCTCTCACCGGCGGTCCTCGGGATCGCGATCCACGTGCGCCTGGGCGACTTCGAGGACCGATGGACCGCGAGCGTGAGCTACGGCTCCGCCACGGCTGACGCCCTGGGCCCGACCGCCCGCGACGCCCTGATCGCCGCCCTGGCGCCCCTCGGCGAGCGGGC
>DASSCW010000030.1:0-2140 GCA_035697465.1 Candidatus Limnocylindria bacterium
AACTCGACGCCCGCCGAGTCGGCGTCCTTTCCGAGCTTCGCAACTCCGCCGAACATCCACAGGTCGATGCCGAGGATCGGGATGTTGTTCCGGATCGCGACCCAGGCGTGGCCGAGCTCGTGGAGCAGGATCGACAGGAAGAACAGCAGCGCGGACACCACCGCGAGCGTGAAGGCCTTGGTGTCGTCTCCCGGGAAGGCGTCCTGGTAGGAGTCGGACAGCGTCCAGATCAGCAGGAACAGGACGAAGAACCAGCTGATGTCCACGCCGATCCGGATTCCGAAGACACGGCCCAACTGGATGGAGTTGCCTCCCAACACTGAGTGGGATGGTAGGCGTAGGCCGGGCCCAATTCGGAAACCTTGGGCTCATGGCTCGTAAGTGGTGGACTCTCCTGGCCGCCTGCCTGGCGACCTTCATGCTGCTGCTGGACGTGACGGTGGTGAACGTCGCGCTGCCAGACATCCGGCACGAGCTGGGCGGCAGCTTCACCGACATGCAGTGGGTGGTGGACGCCTACGCGCTCGGCCTGGCCACGCTGCTGCTGGCCTCGGGCTCGCTCGCCGACCTGCTCGGGCGCCGCCTCGTCTTCGTGACCGGCATCGCCGTGTTCGTCGTCTCGTCGTTCGTCTGCGGGCTGGCCGACTCGCCGACGGTGCTCAACGTCGCGCGCGCGGTGCAGGGCCTCGGCGGGGCGATGATGTTCGCCACCTCGCTGGCTCTGATCGCCCAGGAGTTCGCGCCCAACGAGCGCGGCACGGCGATCGGCCTGTGGGGCGCGACGACGGGGTTCGCGGTAGCCGTTGGCCCGGTCGTGGGCGGCGTGATCACCGAGCACCTCGGGTGGGAGTGGATCTTCTTCGTCAACGTGCCGGTCGGTCTGGCGACCATGGCGATGACGCTCGCGCAGGTGCCCGAGGGCGAGCGCGACACGAGCGCGCGGATCGACTGGGCCGGCCTCGTGACCTTCAGCGGTGCGCTGTTCTGCCTGGTGCTGGCGCTGATCCGGGGCAACGACGAGGGCTGGGGGAGTGCCCTGATCTTGGGTCTCCTGGCCGCGAGCGCCCTGCTGATGGCCGCGTTCGCCGCGGTCGAGCTGCGCTCCGAGCGGCCGATGCTCGACCTGCACCTGTTCCGGATCCCGGCTTTCACCGGCGCGCAGATCACCGCCTTCGCGCTGCACGCGTCGATGTTCGCGATGTTCCTCTACATCGTGATCTACATTCAGAGCATCCTCGGCTACTCGCCGCTCGAGGCGGGCGTGCGCTTCCTGCCGATCTCGGTGCTGTCGTTCCTGGTCGCGCCGGTGGCGGGCAAGCTGGCGGAGCGGCTGCCGATCCGCGCCTTCCTGGGCGCGGGGCTGGGCCTGGTCGGCATCGGCCTGCTGCTGATGGGCGGGATCAAGCCGGGGGACGACTGGACGACGCTGCTGCCGGGGTTCATCGTCGCCGGGATCGGCATCGGCTGCGTCAACCCGCCGCTGGCCACGGCCGCGATCGGCGTGGTCGAGCCGCGCCGCAGCGGCGCCGCCTCGGGCATCAACAGCACGTTCCGGCAGGTCGGCATCGCCACCGGCATCGCCGGACTGGGCGCGCTGTTCCAGGGGCGCGTGACCGACAAGCTCGGCAACTCCAACCTCGGCGAGGCGGTCGTATCGGGACAGGCGCACACGGCGATCGCCCAGCGCGCCTTCATCGACGGCCTCAACGAGATCCTGATCGTGGCTGCGGTGGTCGCCTTCGTGGGCGGCGCGCTGGCGTTCGCGCTGGTGCGCTCGCGCGACCTCGTGGCGAACCAGATGGTCGCGGCCTAATCGTCCTCGGCCAGGCGCTTCAGCGCCGCAAGCCGGCGGTCCCACTCGGAGGCGACGACCGCCAGCCAGCGTGACGCGGACTCGAGCGGCTCGGGTCGCACCGAGAACAGCACCTCGCGACCCTGGCGGCGCTCCTCCAGCAGGCCGGCCCGGTCGAGCACGCCCAGGTGCTTGACCACGGCCGGCCGGCTGACAGGCAGCTGCGTCGCGATCGCCGTCGCGGACGCCTCGCCACGCGCCGCCAGGATGTTCAGCACCGCCCGGCGGGTGGGATCGCCGAGCGCGGCGAACAGGTCGACGTGCTCAGGCAACCGTGCGGCTCGCCTG
>DASSCW010000031.1:0-2007 GCA_035697465.1 Candidatus Limnocylindria bacterium
CGATCCGTCCTGTATGACCCCGATGGGCAGCGCCTGGCGGTCGCCTCCGACACGGACGAGGAGACTCTGCTGGCCGACATCGACCCGGAGCTGGCGCGCGCGACCCACGTGACGCGCCGGCCGGGCGAGCATGAGTGGGACACGATCGCCGATCGGCGGCCCGGTCTCTACGAGCGGCTGCTGCGCCCGGCGATCGACCGCGAGCACCCGCCCGCGTCCACCAGCTACTCAGTCGACGTGGAGTAGCGCACCAGCTTTCGCACCTGGTCGTACTGCTGGACGACCCGCATCCCGACCGATTCGTACAGCCGTGTGGCGCCGGTCAGGCTTTCCGAATCCACGCCCAGCGCCACCGCCTGCATCCCGCGCTGCCAGAAGACGCCGAACGAGTGCAGCAGGATCGCGCGCGCGAGCCCGCGGCGTCGGTGGCTGGCCACCACCCCCAGCCCGCTGACCCAGCCGACACCGTCAGGGAGATAGGAGTTGCTTGTCGTCGCCACCACATCGTCCCCATCCACGGCGAGGTGCCAGAGCCCCGGATCGAAGTCGCTCCGTTCGAGACGCTTCGACCAGTCCTCGAACGATCGCGTGACATGGCCCCAGTGGTCGGAGAACGCCGCTTCCTGCGCTTCGTACATCGCCCGCTCGTCCTGGCCGGGGACGAAGTCGCGCACGGTGATGCCGTCCGGCCACTCCGCCTCCGGCGGCGGCCCATCGAGCTCGATCCGCATGCGCAGGAAGCGCCGCGTCCGCACGTAGCCGAGCTGTTCCGCCCAACGCAGCTGCGGGGAGTCACCCTTCAGGAAGCCAAGGATCGGCGTCTCTTCATCGGATCGTGGATCCAGTCGCTCGCGTACCGAGGCCTCGAGACGCTTGGCCAGCGCGCTGCCGACGCCGCGTCGCCGCCAATCCGGGTGCACCGACACCTGCCCGCGATACTCGCCCTCGCCGTGAAGCTCCAGGGCGGCATAGGCGACGAGGGGCCCATCCGGCGAGCCAGTGCTCGTCACGAGCCAGCTGTCGTTGACGAGGTCGGAGCCCGCCATATCGTCGCGGACCTCTTCGACGGTCATGTCGACGTCGCCGAAGTCATGGAGGTCGACCGCCGCCACCAGGTCGAAGAGTCGTGGCGCGTCATCGAGCGTGGCCGGGCGAACGGCCAGTCCCAGGTCGCCCAGCTCCGCCGGGCTCACCCGCGCTCAGTCAGTCCTGGGCTGCCCACATGATCAGGCCGCAGGTCACGACCCCCCAGATGAGCCCCACGAAGGCGGCCAGCCCTTCAGGCCCAGCGCCACGCACCGTTGGCGCCACCGTGTCGATGATGGCAAGGCCTGGCCACATGTAGCCGAGCCACAGCACCGTGCCGATCGACGCGATGATGACGCGGCGGCTGCGGTTGTTGATCACGAGGGCGATCCTAGCAAATCAGGCGCGCGACGCGGCCAGGCGGGCGCGTTCGGGCACGTGGTGGAAGAGCGACGGATCGGCGCGGCCGGGCAGGGCCCGCAGCTTGGCGGCCGCGGTGAGGCCCAGCGTCACCTCGCCGGCCGGCCCGCTCAACGTCATGGTGCCGATGTGCTCCGCCACCTCGCGCACGGCCATGACGCTCCCCGGCCGTACGCCGTGCTCCTGCAGGAAGGTGAGCAGCCGCGCGTCCTCCTCCGCCTCCTCGGTGACGCGCAGGATCGTGACCTCGTCGCCGGTGCCCGCCTCGCTCAGCGGCATGCCGGCGGGACGCTCCGGTGTGTGGCCGCCCCGCGGAATCGGGTTGCCGTGGGGGCAGGTCGGCGGGTGTCCCAGCAGGTCGTCGATACGATCGGTCACTCGTTCGCTGAGGGCGTTTTGCAGGTGGTGCGCCTCCTCATCGGCCTCCGCCCAGCCCAAACCGATGACCTCGGTCAGCAGCCACTCGGCGAGCGCATGGCGCCGGAAGGTGCGCTCGGCCGTGGCCCGTCCGGCATCGGTCAGCCCCAGCTGGCGGGTGGCGTCGTCCACGGTGAGCAGGCC
>DASSCW010000032.1:0-2681 GCA_035697465.1 Candidatus Limnocylindria bacterium
GGTTGGTGGACGTGCCCGTGGACCCAGCGGCTGCCCAGCTGCGCGAGCTTCTCCTCGAGCGTCATCTCGGCGAGGAGGAGGTCGACCCGCACGGAGACGGGCAGCGACACGTCGTGCCAGGGTCGTGTCGCGGGCATCGCCGGGGTCGCCGCGGAGGTCTGCTCCGAGGTCGTCACGAGAGGGCTCTCCTTCATTCGCAAGGCCGAGACGTCGCTTCGAAAGTTTCGAGCGCGCCCTTTACTTTCACCTACCGGGACTGTCGCATCAAGCCCTTGACACGCCCGATGCGAAAACCTACGTTCGCTCTGAAAATTTCACGTTAATTTGCGGAGGCCGCGAACGTTTCCGATGGCATCCTCCCCGGCGTCACAACCGGCGGCCACCGCCCCCCAGATGACAACCTCGCCGCGGGAGGCCGCGGCTGCGAGTACGGAGGTCAGCGTGGAACGCAGGGCGATATCCCGTCGTAGCTTCCTCAACCTCGCCGTGGGCGCCGGCGCCGGTGCGGCGCTCGCCGCGTGCGGCAGTTCCGGTCCCGGCACCAGCGGCGGTGGCGACAGCGGCAGCGGCGCCAGCTACTGGTTCCTCACCGGCGCGCCCGGCGAGGCCGTTCGGCAGCACACGGTCGACCGCTTCAACAAGGCCAACCCGAACACCCAGATCAAGGCGACGAAGTTCCAGAACGACGCGTACAAGACGAAGATCAAGACGGCAATCGGCGCCGGCCAGGCGCCGACCATCATCTGGGGCTGGGGCGGCGGCGGGCTGAAGAGCTACGTCGAGGCCGGCCAGGTCGAGGACCTCACCTCGTGGTTCGGCGAGAACGCCGCAGTCAAGGACCGGCTGTTCCCGTCCTCGTTCGGCGCCGCCACCATCGACGGCAAGATCTACGCGATGCCGGGCGAGACGGTCCAGCCGATCGTGCTCTTCTACGACAAGCGGTCCTTCGACAAGATCAAGGCGGAGCCGCCGAAGTCGTGGGACGACATCATGGCCCTGGTGCCGAAGTTCAACGCCGCGGGCATCGCGCCGTTCTCGCTCGGCGGCCAGTCGCGCTGGACCAACATGATGTGGCTCGAGTTCCTCTTCGACCGCATCGGCGGCCCCGAGGTCTTCCAGGCCGTCTTCGACGGCGAGAAGGACGCCTGGTCCAACCCGAAGTCCATCGAGGCGCTCACCAAGATGCAGGACCTGATCAAGGCCAACGGGTTCATCAAGGGCTTCTCCTCGATCACCGCCGACTCCAACGCCGACCAGGCCCTGCTCTACACCGGCAAGGCCGCGATGATGCTGCACGGCACCTGGACCTACGGCGGCATGAAGGCCAGCGGCGGCGACTTCGTCACCGGCGGCCACCTGGGCTGGATGAACTTCCCGCCGGTCGAGGGCGGCACCGGCGACCCGAGCGACACCGTCGGCAACCCCGGCCAGTACATGTCGATCTCATCGAAGGCGACCGCCGGGGAAAAGGAAACGGCGAAGAACTTCTTCAAGTCCGCGGTGCTCGACGACGCGGAGGTCACCGAGTGGATCGGCGCCGGTGCCATCCCGATCGTCAAGGGCAGCGAGTCCAAGCTGGCCGGCTCGGAGGACGAGGAGTTCCTCACGTTCGTCTACGAGACCTCCGCCAACGCCAAGGTCTTCGCCCAGTCGTGGGACCAGGCGCTCAGCCCGACCGCCGCGGAGAAGCTGCTCGGCAACATCGCCGAGCTCTTCCAGCTGTCGATCACGCCGCAGCAGTACGCCGACAACATGAACCAGGTCATCGGGCAGTGACCGCGCTCGCTCCGCCCGTCGTACGGGGAAGGCCCACCACCGCCTCCGCCGGCGGGCGGGGCGGGTCCGTCGCCTGGATGGCGCTGCCCGCGCTGGTCATGTTCATCGCGTTCGGCGTCGTCCCGCTGGTCGGCGTGCTCGTGCTGAGCTTCACGCAGTGGGACGGCATCGGGGACATCCACCCCGCCGGCCTCGACAGCTGGCGGGCCGTGTTCAACGATCCCGGGCTGCCGCACGCGCTGTGGGTCACGTTCGAGGTGATGGCGCTGTCCTGGCTGGTGCAGACGCCGATCAGCCTGCTGATCGGGGTGTTCCTCGCCGGCCACCAGCGCTACCGCGAGTTCCTCGCGGTGCTCTTCTTCATCCCGCTCCTGCTCAGCGCGGCCGCCATCGCCATCACGTACAAGGCGCTGCTGGACCCCAACTTCGGCCTCGGCGCGGGGCTGGGCATCCCGCTGCTGGTGCAGGACTGGCTGGGCCGACCCGGTCTCGCCCTGGGCGTGATCATCTTTGTGGTGTCGTGGCAGTGGATCCCGTTCCACTCGCTGATCTACCAGGGCGGCGTGCGGCAGATCCCGCGGTCGATGTACGAGGCGGCGGAGCTCGACGGCGCCGGCCGGGTGCGGCAGTTCTTCAGCATCACGCTGCCGCAGCTCAAGTACACGATCATCACCTCCTCGACGCTGATGGTCGTCGGCTCGCTGACGTTCTTCGACCTCATCTTCGTGCTGACCGAGGGCGGCCCCGGCGACGCAACCCGGGTGCTCGCCCTGCACATGTACAAGCTCGGCTTCCAGGCCAACCTGATGGGCCCGGCGAGCGGGATCGCCGTCATCCTCGTGCTGGTCGGCCTCGCGCTGGCGCTTCTGCTGCGCCGGCTCGGCGGCCGCGACCAGGGCGAGAGC
>DASSCW010000033.1:0-2111 GCA_035697465.1 Candidatus Limnocylindria bacterium
GGGACTCTTCCTCGCTCGGCGAGGCCTCGTCGGTCGGCTGGGACTCATCGGTCGGGGCAGCCTCTTCGCTCGGCGAAGCCTCACCACTCGGATCGGCCTCGTCGGACGGGTCGGCCGGCTCTTCAACCGGCTCGCAGGCGACCCAGAAGGTCTTGTGCTTCGAGGTGGTGTCGGTGATCGACTCCCACTCCAGCCGGTAGTGGCCTTCGGCCAGGCTCAGCACGGTGGTCGTGTCGGCCCCGTCGCCAGTCGTGTCGTAGGTTCCGCTCGCGACGACTGTCCCATCGCCGGTCGGCGGCCAGCTGACCACCCGCCAGGTGCCGGTTTCGGCGGCAGCGGAGGTGTAGAAACCGATCCAGAAGGAGCAGACCCGCGGCTCGTTGCCGGTTTCCCCGGCCTCGAGGTTCGTGGTCGCGTCATGAATCTTGACGGTGCCGGCATTGCCGCCGCCATTCCCACCGTTCCCGCCATTCCCACCGTTCCCGCCGTTTCCGCCAGGCGCTGCGAGCGCCGGCGCGATCGAAAGGACGAGCGAGAAGACGAGCGTCGCGACACCGGCCACTGCCAGCGCTCGACGTCCGGGGGCGGTTCGCGTGGTTCGGTCGTTGATGAACATTGAAGGGCTGATCCAATGAGTGCAGATGACGCCTGGAGGATGGGCGTCATGGGCCGACATGCCTATGGCGATCTAGTACCTCCGGTCCAACCGGTGCCTGCGGGCGACCTCACTCAACCGACCAGGTGCGGATCGGTGCAGTACTCAGGGAGTACTTCCGGGACCTGATTCAGGCGCCGAAGCGACCCAACCTGAACAGCCCGATCTCGTGGCTCGTCTCCCCGTCCAGGGCGAGGTCAGCCATCACCTCGCCCACCACGCTGCAGAACTTGTAGCCATGCCCGCTGAATCCAGCCGCGACGCTCACCTGCGGCGCATCGGGGAGGAGATCGATGACGAAGTGCTCATCCGGTGAGTTCGTGAAGATGCACGTCTTGAGCAGGATGGTCGGCCCCGCCCCACCCGGGAAGTAACGGAGCGCGAACGCGCGCAGGATCGCCTCGTCGTCCGCGCGGGTGGATCGGTCCGGGTCATCGGGATCCATCGGCTCACGAAGGTGGTGGAAGCGGCCGAACTTGAAGCCGGGCACATCGTGCACCGGGAAGCCGTAGAAGCTGCCATCCGGAACGTCGAGCAGGAAGACCGGGAACATCTCCGGCGTGAAGAGCTCTGGCTGCGTCGGCTGCAGCCAGGCCAGCACCTGGCGCTCCGGCACGGCCAGCGCGGCAAGCTCCGGGACGACGCGTCCCGCCCATGGGCCGGCGCAGATCACGAGCCGATCCGCCTCGTACGTCGCGCGTGGCGTGGTCACTGTCACCCGGCCGTCTGGCGTGGACTCCCAGCGGTCGAGCGCCTCGTGAAAGCGTAGGTCAGCACCGTGCGCCATCGCCTGGTTGATGTGCGCGAGCAGTGTCCGCTCTGCCAGCAGGAAGCCGCCATCGGGCTGGAAGACGACGCGCGTGGCGGCGCCCAGATCCCCGTACGCCGGGTAACGGCGCCGCAGCTCAGGGACGTCGAGGACCTCGTGCGGCAGATCGTGGATGCGCGCCGCTTCGAGCGCCCCGCGGAACGTGCGGCCGTCCTCCGGCCCGCCCTCGATGCTGCCGGTTGTGATGAGCAGCTGCTCGCCTGCGAGCGACTCGAGCTCATGCCACAGCTCGTAGCTGCGCCGCAGCAGCGGCACATAAGAAGGGTCCTCGTGATAGGCCAGCCGGATGATGCGAGTCAGTCCGTGCGACGCGCCCCGATCGTGCAGGAGGCCGTACTGCTCGAGACCGAGCACACGCCTGCCGCGCCTGGCCAGGTGGAACGCTGTCGCGCTGCCCATCCCTCCCAGGCCGATGACGATGGCGTCGAAGCGTTCCGCCGGCATGCGGCGAAGTCTAGATACGGCAACGGGCGCCCGACGTGGTGCCACGCCGGACGCCCGCTACCCAGGTCCGATTCGTTCCGCTGCTCGGGCGGTGAGGACGGACCGCGCGCGCCCGACCCAATCTTCGGTCGCGCGGACTGGATTGACCGATCAGCCGCGTTCGGCTGCCGGTCTCAGGCTTGC
>DASSCW010000034.1:0-2033 GCA_035697465.1 Candidatus Limnocylindria bacterium
GTTGATGTGCACCTGAAGCGGTTGCTACCTGCTCTTTACTGCCGAGGATGCCCAGCTCCGCTATCGGGCGGTGCCCGATCGCTACCTCTCGTTCCCCGACTTCGCTCTCGACGCTCGGCAGTACGACGAGCTGGAGATCCCGGTAGGGCTGGTTTTCCTCTTTAACAGCTCCGTGTTGGACCGGACGGTTGCGTTCTATCCGGGGCCGGCCGGCGCGACGGAGTCCGAGCTGCCGCTGGAGGCCTGGTCTCGTGTCGTGGAGTCAAACCCCCAGCTGTCGGTGCTGCGTCCCGATGTTGAAGCGCTGCTGCTCCACGGGACTGACCAGGGCAGCGAGTTCTCCTGCTACCTGGTGCCGATCGATGTGTGTTATGCCCTGGTGGGCCAGCTCCGCCGGGTGTGGCGCGGCTTCGACGGCGGCACCGAAGCCCGCCAGGCCATTGATGACTTCTTCGCCGATATCGCCGCCCGCAGCCGTCCGGCGACGCCGATCACGGAAGCCGACCGCCGATGACCGCTCTGACGTTCAGCGTGCTCGACATCGTGGCCGAGCCGTACACGGTCGGCCCGCAGCTGACCGCCCGACTCCGAATCGAGGAGGCCAGCGACACGGTGATCCATGCCATCGCCCTTCGCTGCCAGGTCCGGATCGAGCCGCAACGCCGGTCTTACAGCGATGCGGAGGCTGAAGGGCTGCTGGGTCTGTTCGGCGAACGCTCGCGCTGGCGCGACACCCAGCGACCCTTCCTGTGGATGCAGTGCAACGCGACGGTGCAGGGGTTCCGGGGAACGGCGGAGCTGGACCTGGCTCTGCCGTGCACCTACGACTTCGAGGTGACCGGATCGAAGTACCTGCACGCGCTTCGCGACGGAACCATCCCGCTGGCGCTGCTCTTTTCCGGAACGATCTTCACCCGCGGCACGAACGGCTTCGGCGTCGAACAGGTCGCGTGGGACTGCGAAGCGTCCTATGTCCTGCCAGTCCAGGTCTGGCAGGAAATGATCGCGCTCAACTACCCGAACACCGGCTGGCTGAGGCTGGACCGCGACATCATCGATGCAATGAGCCGCTATCGAGCTGAGCGGGGCCTGACCACCTGGGATGCGACCGTTGAGTCACTGCTGGCCGCCGTCGACGTACGCGTGCCATGACACTCGACCTGGCGCGCACGGTCGCCGACGCCGTGCTCTACGAGGGATACCTGCTCTATCCCTATCGCGCGACATCGCAGAAGAACCAGGCGCGCTGGCAGTTCGGCGTGCTCGGGCCGCCGGGCGCAGCTGAGGCCGGCTTCGGCGAGGAGTCGACGATGTCGGTCGAGTGCCTGCTGAGCCGCGCTGCCGGGACCGCCCGCCGCGGCGATCTCTCGCGGCCCACGGTCGCGGTGTACCTGCGCTTCCTCCAGCTGCAGCACCGCGGCGTGGAGCGCCTCGATCCGGCGGATCCGGGCCTATACGCGGCGACGAACGCGCTGAGAGTTGATGACGAGCTGCTGCTGAGCTGGGATGAGGCCGTCGACCACGAGCTGACCTGGCCCAGCCTGTCGTTCGACCAGTTGGCCGACGGGGTTCGGCAGGAGGTGACGGTCGCAGGTGCCGAGGAAGTCGAGCCGGTCACCGCGGCTGACGGGACTGTGGTCGGGCGCGTAGTGCGGCGGCGCTGGCCGCTGAGGGCCGAAGTGACCGCGGAAACCAGCGAGGTCGACGGCTACCTTCGGCTCAGGATCACGGTCGAGAACACTGCGCCGGCTGTCCCACGCAGCAGGGACGAGGCGGTAGAGAGATCCCTGCTCGGTGCCCACCTGCTGCTGGAGGCGTCGGGCACCCGATTCGTGTCGTTGCTCGAACCGCCGGACGCGGCGGCTGCATCGGCGGCTGCTGCGTGTCACCAGAGCCGCTGCTGGCCGGTGATGGCCGGCCCTCCGGGCACCGACAAGGTGGTCCTGGCCTCACCCATCATCCTGTACGACCATCCCGAGGTGGCCCCGGAGAGCGCAGGTGCCTTGTTCGACTCGACCGAGATCGACGAGATC
>DASSCW010000035.1:0-8872 GCA_035697465.1 Candidatus Limnocylindria bacterium
TCGGTCCTCGATCGACCAGCGCTGCACGATGCCCTTCAGCGGCGTGGTGTCGAGGTAATGGAACTTGTACCTGCCTTCGCGCCTGCTGCTCACGAGGCCGGCCGCCTCCAGCACGTCCAGGTGCTGCGAGACCGCCTGCCGGGTGGATCCAACTCCGTGCTTCATGATCAAACGGGTACAGATCTCGAAGAGGGTCTGTCCGTCCCGATCCGTGAGCTCATCCAGGATCAGCCTCCGCGTGGGATCGGCCAGCGCCTTGAACACGTCGCTCATACCGCCACCAGCATAGGCAAGCCGCCACTTGCCTGTCAACTGAGCATTGGTGCCGCCCATGCCACCGCCGAAGGCGAGCTACAGGTCGAGCAGCTCGCTTCCGGTGAGCGAATAGCGGGGGTCGGCGGCCGTCTGCCGCCAGGCCGCGAGGGTCGCAGGGGATGAATCGATGCGCCAGTCGGCGTGATCCGGTCGGTCCTTGTTGAACCAGACCACCGCCCGGATGGCGGGGTATCGGCCAGGGATGGCTTCGAGCAGGGCGTCACGCATCCATCGCGCCTTGTCGCCGCCGCGCTCCGTGCAGCCAATCTCGGCCAGCATGATTGGCTTGTCCGGTGCCAGCCTCGTCAGCGACGCGAGGCTCCCGGCGAAGATGGTCTCGAAGCTCGGCCAACGGGACCACCTCCGGCGCCGGCCCCAGTTGTAGCCATCGAGCGCCAGCCAATCGACCTGTGCATCGCCCGGGTAGTAAGGCTCAAACGCGACGGCGTTGCTGTCGGCCACGTAGGGGCTCCACACGAACCTGGCGTTGCCGGCGCCGGCCTCGCCGAATGCCGCGCGAACGCGCTCCCAGGCCGCTCGATAGATCCCTGGCTGGTCATGCCAGTGGATACCCCGCAGGTTCATCTCGTGCGCGAAACGCAGCAGCACTGGCTCTGCGTGGGCAGCGACGTCCGACGCAAAGCGCCGGATGTAGTCGTCGAGCTCGCCGGAGACGATCGGGCCAAGGCCCTGCCACGGCTCCCAGCTCAGCATCGGCAAGGCTCCGGTGGCCTGGGCAACCATGGCAGGGGCCGCCTCGAACTCTCCATCCGGTGACCAGCGCTGGAACCAGTGGACGATCGCCGGCGGCCGGCCGGTCAGGTCCACGTAATGCGCAAGCGCCGCTTCGGGATCGAGCTGGTAGCCGGGCAGATAGGCCCCGAGCGCAGTGCGCCGTGTGGCAGTCAGGAGCGCAGCAGCTCCCGTCGTCGCTCGGCGTGCAGCCGAGGATCATCGGTCGGCGCCAGGAGATGTCGTGGGCGTGCAGAGGAGGGCACGCGGGCCGACCTGTGCAACTCGCGTGCCGGGTGGAGACCCGGCCGAAGCTCACTCGGCGAGCCGACTGACCAGCGAACCGATGAGGCTCGGACCTTCCGGCGCCAGGTTCTCGGGCTGAGGTTCCGGGCTGGGCTCAAGGGTCAAGTCTACGCGTGGACGTGGCGTAATCTGGCGCTGGAGGTATCTCGCGCGGAGGCGGGCGTCCACGGCCCGTTGTCGGGCCGTGATGCTCGTCGCGGAACGCGGTGGCTCATGATGCAGGCCCGTGCTGCGCAGCGCCTGCAGGAGGCCGACGACGGCGATCACGCCGGTGGTGACGGCTATGGCCCCACCGACCAGGATCGCTGCCAGGAAGACGCCCGCTGCTTCCATTGTGCGGAGAGGACGCCGCGCCCGTGAAATCCGTTGCATGCGACCGCGGTCAGCCCGCGGCGTACATTGGATGCACACACGCGAACGAGGAGAGAGATGACGACCGAGAAGCGATCCGTTCCTACTTTCACGTCAGTGGCAGTGGGCGATGGCATTCGCCTGCGCGCGACGATCGGCTCGCCACTGAGCGTGGAGGTCGATGCCCCCGACGAGATCCTGCCGATCATCGAGACGGCGGTCGAGGACGCGACGTTGAGGGTTCGCGCCCTTGACGCATTCCGCACGGCCGAGCCGGTCGAGGTCTCGGTTGTCGCTCCGCAGCTGGAGGGCATCGCGCTCTCCGGGGGATCGCCCGGTGAGGTAGCGGGACTCGATCAGCCGAGCCTGGCCGTATCGCTCAGCGGCGGTGCACGCCTCACGGCAATCGGCATCGTGGAGGACCTCCAGGCACAGCTGAGCGGCGGGGCGCAGGGCATGTTCGGCGAGCTGCCGAACGCCAGGGCGGCGGTATCGGTCTCAGGCGGCAGTCAGGTCGATCTGCGGACGAGCGAGCAGGTATTCGGCAGTGCGTCCGGCGGGTCGATGCTCAACGTGACGGGTGAGCCCAACCTGCAGGTCGTGACGTCCGGCGCAAGCCAGGTGAACCGCCTGCCAGGTTAGAGGTCCGCGTCGAAGGTATTGCAGTCGTTCGGATTGCCGGACGTCAGGCCCGTGTTCAGCCACTCCTGGCGCTGCGCGGATGAGCCGTGTGTCCAGGCATCGGGATTGATCTGACCCTGTTGCTGTTGCTGGATGCGGTCGTCGCCGATGGCCCTGGCGGTCTCCATCGCGTTCGCGATCTGCTCGCGCGTGATCGGTACCAGGTAGCCGGTCTCGACGGCATTTGCCATCCAGACCCCCGCGTAACAGTCGGCCTGGAGCTCCACCCGGACGGCGCGGGACTCGGCCCCGGTGCCGCCACCTCCGCCGCCGAGCACGCCGGTCAGGTTCTGGACGTGGTGCCCGTATTCGTGGGCGATCACGTATGCCTGGGCGAGTGGTCCGTCCTCAGCCCCCAGCTGCGACTCCAGCTGGTCGAAGAAGCTCAGGTCAATGTAGATCGTCTGGTCATTCGGGCAGTAGAAGGGGCCGACGGCGCTTGACGCGTTGCCACATTGGGTGTTCACCCCGCCAGTGAAGAAGGTCGTCGGTGCCGGCTGATAGCCATCCACCACGCCTTCCCAATACTCCTGGATGCTGTTGACGTACCCGACGATCCGGCAGTCCTGCCTCTCGTTGGCATCCGCACCGGTCCGACATTCCTCGGTCAGGTCGTTCTCCTGGCCCGTGCCGACGGTCGTGCCATTGAGCAGCTCCGACGGGATCTGCGAGGGATCGCCGCCGAGCAGCATGACCGCAACGAGGAGGATGACGCCGCCAATGCCGCCGCCCAACGCAACGCCGCCGCCGCCACGGAGGTCTCGCACCTGCCCCGGATTCAGCCGGGCGTTCTTTCTGAAAGTCATTGCATCCTTCTGATGTTCAAGAGGCTGGCAAGCGCATGCACACCGCAAGTGGCGCGCCAGAAATCGTGCCGACCCTTGACTCTCGACCAACCCAAGACTCTACGCTCGCCCCATGAGCGAGTCGGAGCTCATGTCCATCGGGCGATTTGCCAGGCTCACCGGCCTATCCACACCAGCTCAACCGGGAGGAACCGATGACGACCACCAGCGCCAAGCCAGACATCCTCGATGCCGATCAGCACCGCCAGATGGGCGCGCACCTCTTCAACCACGTGTGGAGCCTGCTCGAGGCGGAGGAACGCACGCCGCGGCAAGACGACGAGATGGTGCACGCCGCCCACGCCTCGCGCTGGCATTGGGGCCAGAGCGAGGTCAGCGACATCCGCCAGCGCCTGGCGGTGGGGGAGTGGCAGTGCTCGCGCGTCTACGCCGTGCTGGATCGTGGCGAGCCGGCTCTGTTCCACGCCCGACGCTGCATCGAGCTTGCGGAGGGAGAGGGAATCGAGGACTGGGCACTGGCCGCCGCGTACGAGGCGATGGCCAGGGCCTCGCGCGTCGCCGGGGATCGCCGCGGTTTCGAGGAGTGGCGCGAGCGGGCGCGCACGGCCACCGCCGCGATCACCGAGGAGGAGGACCGCGAGGTCATCGAGACCGACCTGCGCAGCCTCGGCGACTGAAGCACCGCTCGGCTGGCACGCCACTTGGTTGTGGCGGAGACATGAACCGAATCGCCACTCGCGAGGCGAATCCCGGCATTGCGGACGCGGAGCTACTCGCCTGGCTGCTCGACAACAGCATTCCCATCCCAGGCACGGGACGGCGGATAGGGCTGGACGCCGTCATCGGCTTCGTGCCCGGCCTGGGCGACGTACTGTCCGGCGGCATCGGCCTGCTGGTTGTCCTGCGCGGTGTCCAGCGTGGGCTGCCGACGATCGTCGTGGCGCGGATGCTCGCCAACGTCGGCCTCGACTTCGTGGTCGGCTCCATCCCTGTGATCGGCGATGCGTTCGACCTCTGGTACAAATCGAATAGCCGGAACGTCGCGCTGCTGCGCCGCTACTCGGAGCGGCCGGGTGCCTCGACCGCGGCGCAATGGGCGTTCTTCGCTGGGCTGCTGGCAGCCATCGGCCTGGTGGCGCTCGGCTTCGTGTGGCTGATCTGGTCCCTGATCGGCGCCCTCGTCGGGTAGGCGCTAGCGCTCCTCGCTGAGCAGGGCCGCCAGCTCGCGAGCGTTGGTGGTCCCGTAGTTGGCGTAGCAGTTGTTCATCAGCACGTGGACATTGCGGGCCGCCTCAGCCGCCTCGCGCACCTTCGGGACCCACTCGCCAAGCTCGTCGTTGTCGTACAGGTAGCGGAACCGCTCGACCACCGGGATGTTCTTCGCCTCCCAGGTCTCGGTCCGGCGGCCGTGGAAGCGCACCACCGCCAGCTCCGGTGAGGTGACCGCGTAGATCGGCGGGAGGGCGGTCTTCGTCTGCGGCTCGTCGACCATCACGAACGGGATCTGGTACTTCTCCAGGAAGCGCAGCGTGCGGTCGGCGTTCTTCTCGTTGAACCAGGTGCCGCTGCGGAATTCGACGGCCATCGGTACGTCGCCCAGGCGGCGCCGCGCGTCGACGATCGCGTCGCGGCTCTCGTTCGACGGATAGAACCAGCGCGGGTACTGCAGGAAGACCGCGCCCAGCTTCCCCGCCGAGTGCAGCGGCTTCAGCGCGTCCAGAAAGGTGTCCCAGATCGCGTCGTACAGCTCGGCCGGAAGGTCTCTGCCGTAGATCCGCTTCTTGTCCGCCAGCTCCAGCGGGATCTCCTCGCGGATCTCCTTCGGCAGGCGCTTGGCCTCCGAT
Organism: Candidatus Limnocylindria bacterium; assembly: GCA_035697465.1. GTDB lineage: Bacteria > Chloroflexota > Limnocylindria > QHBO01 > QHBO01 > DASSCW01. The sequence goes on from DASSCW010000035.1 coordinate 5,036, forward strand.
GGCTGCCCGGTCATCAGGGCGTGTGCCTTGATGTCGAACGTGAAATCCGGCGGCGTGCGCTCCAGCCATACCTCGCCCATGTGGCGGTTCGGGAGGGCGTAGTAGGTGGCATCCACCTCGACGATCGGGAACTGGTCGGCGTAGTAGCGGAGCCGGTCCTCCGCAGTGGTGGCGTCGGGCGGGTAGAAGACGCCGGCCGCGGTCATCGTCGGATCGGTCCAGGAGGCCGTCCCGATGCGGACAATGCCATCGCCGACCTTCAGCGGCGCCCGCGGTGCGGCGGCATTCGCCTCGCCGCGGTCGGCCGAGACATCCGGCCCTGGATCGTGGTCGCTGGCCATGCGGAAAGTGTAGGCACGGGCATGGACCGACGCTCCGGCAGGCCGTAGGATCGGCTGGGATGCTCCGAAGCGTTTCCGCCGCCCTCGCCGCGCTCCGCAGGGTCTTCGCCAATCCCGATATTCGGCGCGCCGAGATCGCCTGGATGCTCGGCTACGCGGCGGAATGGGCGTGGCTGGTGGCCCTGTTCGTCTACGCCTTCGGCGTCGGCGGCGTGGCCAGCGTCGGCCTGGTGGGCCTCGTCCGCGGGCTGCCCGCCGCCGTCCTGGCACCGGCCCTCTCCTCCTTGACCGATCGGTTGCCGAGGCACCGCGTGCTGCTGGCGGTCTACGCGGGCCGCGCGGTCCTCATCGGGCTGGCCGCCGTCGGCGTGGCTGGCGCATGGCCGACGTGGGTCGTCTTCGCCATCGCGCCGGTCGAGGGCCTGCTGGGGGTACTGCACAGACCCACCTTCATGGCCCTCTTGCCATCGCTCGCTCGCGCGCCCGAGGAGCTGGTGGCGAGCAACGCGGCCAGCGCCACGATGGAAGGCCTGGGCACGCTGATCGGTCCGGCCATTGGCGGGGCGCTGCTGACACTTGGCCAACCTGCGCTTGCGTTCGCAGTGCCTGCCGCGGGCTTTGCGCTGGCGGCCGGCATCGCGATCGGCATTCGCCCCGCCCAGCGCTTGCGCGCGGCGAGGTCCGGGAGCACAGGCTGGTCCATGCTGCTCGGCGGGGTCACGGCGCTGGCCGAGCACCGGCATGCCGCCCTGCTTCTCGCGCTGTTCGGCGCTCAGATCCTGGTCCGCGGCGTACTGAACGTACTGCTGGTCGCGGCCTCCGTGGAGCTGCTTGGCCTGGGCGAGGGAGGGCTTGGGCTGCTGACGGCGGCGATGGGCGGAGGCGGACTGGTCGGCGCGCTGTTAGCCGTCGGACTGGCGGGCCAATCGCGCATGGCGCCGTTTGTCGCGCTGGGGCTTGCGATGTGGGGTGCGCCGATCCTGGTCATCGGCCTGCTTCCCGACTCGATCGTGGCGGTCGCGGTGCTCCTGATCCTTGGCGCCGGCAATGCGGTCCTGGACGTGGCTGGCTTCAGCCTGCTGCAGCGGACGCTGCCGAACGAGGTTCGTGGCCGCGTCTTCGGACTGCTGGAGGCGATCGTGATGCTCGGGCTGAGCCTCGGCTCGGCGGTGGCGCCCCTGCTGGTAGCGGCCCTTGATGTGCGCGGTGCGCTGATCGCGACCGGTGCCCTGCTGCCGGCGCTCGCCATCGTGACCTGGCCGATGGTGCGCAGGACGGACGACCTGGCGGTCATCCCGGCGCGCCAGATGAATGCCCTGCGCGGCGTCCCGATGTTCCGGCTGTTGCCGCTGACCGTCCTGGAGCAGGTGGCAGGCGATGTCGACGAGCAGCCGTTCGTTGCCGGTTCCCGCTTCATCGGGCAGGGCGAGGTCGGGGACCGGTTCTATGTCCTGGACGTCGGCGAGGCGGAGACGGAGGTCGATGGTCGCGTGGTGCGCCGCCTCGGGCCTGGCGACTCCTTCGGAGAGATCGCGCTCCTGCGCGACGTGCCACGCACCGCATCGGTTACCGCCGCGACCGATGGCATCGCCTTCGTCATCGAGCGGGAGGCATTCGTCTGTGCCGTGTCTGGTGACCGACAATCGATGGCGGCGGCGGAGGCGGTCATCGGCCAACGACTGGACTCCGGCTAGGGGGTCAGAACAGCTCGCGGTCCAGGAAGGGCAACACGGCCGCGTGGAAGGCGTCGGGTGCGTCCCATTGCGGCTGGTGCGCGGCGCCCTCGAGCAGCACGAGCCGGGCATTTGGGATGGTCGAGGCCAGCCGATGGCCGACGGCGGGCGGCACGATCGCGTCCTGAGCTCCCCATACCAACAGGCACGGCATCGTCAGCTGCGCGCTCATGGCCGCGAAGTCGGCGCGCACGGTGGCCCGGGTCGCCGCAGCCAGCTGCACCGGATTGGCCGTCAGCACCGTGCCGGCAACGACGGCGATGGAGCGCAGGTCCGTGCGGGTGCCCGAGGACGCGACAGCGAACAGCTGGGCCGCGATGGATTGGGACTCGCGGCTCGCTGGCACGCTCATCAGGACCAGCCGTTTCACCAGGTGCGGCGCCTCTGCCGCGACCGTGATCGCGATCAGCCCGCCGAGCGAATGGCCGATGATCGTCACCGGCTGAGTCTCTCGATCCAGCTGCTGGCGCAGCTCGGCCGCCTCGCGGACGATGCTGAAACGCGGGCCGGCATCGGCCGGGAACAGCTCGACGATCAGGAGCCGGCGGCCCGCCCCGAGCGCCTCCAGATTCCGCTGCCAGCTGCGCGGAGAGCTCGAGAGCCCGTGGATGAGGACGAGCGCAGGTGCCTCTGGATCGCCGGTTGACCTGATCCGCATGCCTGGATGTTCGGTGCAGACCCCTGCGGTCGCCCTACGGCGACGAGGTACCGAACTTGCTACCTCTGCTGTGCATGTGCTTGACCTGTGGTTGCATGGACGCGCATCTCGAGATGGGCAAGTCCAACATTCGGTACGAGGACGTCAAGGCCGCGGCCGATGAAAATGGCCGATCCGTGGCTGAGACGCTGGACATCATGGATCGCACGGTCTCCAAGGACCGCAGCGACCACGGCACGGAGTACGAGACTGCCTGAGCGCTGGCCGCCCGCGCCGGGTGGCTATGGAGGAAAGTGCCTCCAGCGTCCCTCAGATACGACCTCGACTGCGCCATCGACCACCTTGATGGCGGTTTCATCGTCGATCGCGTAGGCCGGACCCGAGATGGTGGCCGCCCATGCTTCCGCCGCGGCCATCGGGTTGCCCGGCATTCCGTCCTCAGCCAGGTGTGGACAGATCGAGAAGTCGACGATGCCCAACGTGCTGTCGTCGCCTGTCGGCGGTCGCCACTGGACGAAGTCCTCGCCGATCCTGGGCGTCATTACCATGCTCCCGGCACTGAGTCCTACCCAGACCGTCTCGCTGAGCGATGGAAGTAGGTCTGCCAAACCGGACTGCCGCATCCAATGACACAGGTAGAGGGCATCGCCGCCCGCCACGAGGAGAACGTCCACCTCTCGGACCTTGGGCACCCAGAGATCTTCACCGATGCTGGGCAGGGCGGTGAGCTCCAGCACTCCGACGGACTCCCAGCCCAATTCGACCATGGGAAGGTCGGAATTCCCGCTGATGAACCGCCAGGGCTCGACGCCCGGGCCCACCATGGGATGCCCGTACTGCGCGGTGGGGATGCATAGGGCACTCGACTCGGCGATCGGCTTGCCCAGGAGATCGACCAGAGCGTTGCGGATGCTGGTGTTCTTGACCCCCGCCGACGTGAGGAGAAGCTTCACGTTGCCTCCCAATTCGAGTGGATCCGCATGCGATGAAGACCCTCAACCCCAGCGAAACTCATCGCCGATGACCGCTGCCCTCGTCGTCGACACGTTGTGGCGCTAGGCTGCGCGCATGGCGCGCGTACTGGTCCTGGGCGGGGGATTCGGCG
>DASSCW010000036.1:0-26178 GCA_035697465.1 Candidatus Limnocylindria bacterium
GAAACACACAACGGGATCGGAGATGTGCCCGCTCTCCGATCCCGTCTCCCCCGATGTTCGAGTTGGTCCGTCGGGGGAACCGACGGGTGCCCACACCAACTCGCTGGTGGCAGCCTATCCGCACCGAACCGGCACTGTCAATACTTAATTGACTAGGGCGGAAGGCTAGTTGACGGTGAGAGCCTCGCTGCTCAGCTCGTAGGCGCCACGGTGATCCCCGCCCTCGGCGCGCAGGCTGGCCCACTCGCGCAGGACCTCCCGCAGACGCGACGGCACATGCCCTTCGCGAGCGATCGCGGCGGCCTCCGCGTAGCGCTCTTCTGCCGTCGACGCGTCACCCGTCGCGCGCAGGGCGCGCGCCTCGGTCAGCATCGCGGCGAGCTGAACACCCTGGTTGCCAGCCTGGCGCGCCAGCGACACGGCGCGTCGCGCCAGGTCGATCGCCTGGCCGTTCTCGCCCGATGCCATGGCAACCTGCGCTTCGGTGTCGAGCACTGCCGACAAATAACGGTCGTCGCCAGCCTCTTCGAACTCGCGCCTCGCCTCGCCCGCGAGCTCGCGCGCCCGCGCGACGTTCCCGGTGGCGAGGTAGGCCATGGCGAGGTCGTTCTCGATCTGTGCCGACTCGAACGACGATCCGGCCGCACGCAGCAGGGCCAGGCCCTGGGTGCCCGAACGGATTGCGGCCTCGACGTCGCCCGTCTCGCGATAGTTGATGGCCAGGTTGAACAGGAACATCGCGCGGCGTCGGTCGTCAAGGTCGTCCGCCATGCCGCGTGCCGACTCGAGGTGCGCAAGCGACTCGGCGAAGTTGCCCGTTCGCGATTCGACAGCGGCGAGCGCCATCAGCAGTCGCATCTCGAACTCGGGCTCCACCTTCAGCCCGGCGCGTACGCGTTCCAGCAGCCCGTTGAGCATGCTGCGCGCATCCGCCTCGGCATCGGACAGGTAGAGCCCGTAGGCAAACCAGTAGCGGCTCAGGGCCTCTTCCGAGACGCGGCCCAGCGAACCGAAGATGCGTGCCGCCTCGGCCGCCGCGGCGACCGCCTCGCGCCCGCGGTCGAGTCGAACCAGCGCTTCGGCCTGGCCCCGCAGGATCTCCGCCCGCACCTGGTCGTCGACCGTGTCGGCCAGGAGAGCCTCGTAGCCATCGGCCGCGGCCTGCCACTCGCCGGAGGCCAGCTGCATGTCCACGGAGAGTCGAGTCCAGGCCGGTGTCTGCTCATCAAGGAAGTGGCTTGGGGGCAGGCCGAGCCGCTCTGAAAGGAAGCTGAGGGCCACCATCGAGGGCCGCGCGATCCCGGTCTCGAGCGCACTGACGTATGCCTTCGTGTAGCGATCGCCGGCGAGCTGCTGCTGCGTCAGTCCGGCGCGACGCCGAGCCTCGCGTATGCGCTCTCCGATCTGCCTCGCCAAGGCAGCGTCGTGCTCGGTCGGGCGGGCCGCGGTCTTGGTTCGGGGCATGCGCGCAGTCTACACGCGTTGGCAAGCGTTACTTGACCGGCGACCAACCGAAAGTACCGCCATGCCTCGCCGCGACGCGTACGGATGGGTCATTGCCCGCCGGACCTCCCTCCCCGAACGTGATGGCTCGGACGCAATCGGCCCGATTTGCGCCGTCACCACCGGGAGAATTCAATGCGCAGCGCCAGCACCGGCGGCGGCTGGCCCTTCTAGGGCCCCCGACCCCCACGCAGCCCGGGGGAAGAACGCGCCACGGACTCCAGTATCGGAGCCTCCGGGGCGCGTTTGCGTGCCCGCCGCAGCATCGGCCACTAGAGGTCGGGCAACGTCTGCGCCAGCTCGAGCGCGGGCGCGAACAGGTCGCCTACCGCCTTCAGCCGCTTCGGCATCGCCTCGATATTCCAGCGGCCGGACCTGAGCGCCGGATCGTCAAGCTCCTCCCACCTGATGGGGGCCGATACGGGGGCGCCCGATCCCGGGCGCATCGAGTACGGGGCGACGAGCGTCTTGTTGACGGCGTTCTGGGTGAAGTCGAGACGGGCCTTGCCGCCTCTCGCGCGCTTCACCCACTCCCAACTGACGATGTCCGGCACCAGCCGCCCGATGGCCAGCGACAGCTGCTCCACCCAGTTCCGCGTCTCCTCGAACGTGTACCCGCGACGGACGGGCACCCACACCTGGATGCCGCGCTTCCCCGTCACCTTGGGTAGGCCGATGACGTCGAGGTGCTGCAGCGCCGTACGGTAGAGGCGCGTGAGGATCAGCACCTCCTCCCAGGTCGTCTTCTCGCCCGGATCCACGTCGATCAGCGCGAACGTCGGCTCGTGGGGCGAGATCGTCCGGGACGTCCAGGGGTGAAGCTCGAGTGCGGCCTCCTGCGCCAGCCAGGCCATGGTCGCCACCGAGTCGACCACGATATAGTCCTTCCTGCCCTCATGCCCGGTGTACGCCCATCGGGCCACCCACTTCGGAGCGTGCCCGGGGACGTCCTTCTGCCAGAACCCCTTCTTGGCCGATCCATCCGGGAAGCGCTGCAGGTTCAGACCGCGGCCGGCGAGGTGTGGGACGAGCGTGGGGCCGATGGTGACGTAGTAGCGCAGGATGTCGCGCTTCGTATAGGCGCGGTGATCCCCTTCTGCCGGGATGAGGACCTTGTCCAGGTTGGTCACGCGCACCTCGTGGCCGGCCACCTGCCAATGGCCCTCTTTCTCCATCTCGTCCAGCGCCTTCAGCTCGGCACGACTGGCCGGCGTGGGATCGAACTCGGCCGGCGGCCATCCCTCCTCCGTCTTCGCCGCCCGCGTACGTGCCGCCGGCCGCGTGGCCGCCGGACCCGTCTTCCGTGGCGACCGTGATGGCGAGCGGCCGGCCAGGCGGGCGGCGGGGATCGCCTCCTCGCGCACGACCTTCTTCGGGTCGCGGTCGAGCTCGACCCCCTTGAACGCGGCCTGGCGCAGCAGCCCGTCGCGCGTCCAGTCGGCGAACTCGGCGCGAATCACGATGCGTGGCTCGACCCAGCGGGCGGATGGCAGGCGCGGCGCCTTGACCAGCGGCGCATCCGCGCGCCGGATCGGCTCCATCGCTGCCAGCAACTCTCGGCGCATCTTGGCGTTGATGCCACTGCCGACCTGTCCGGCATGGCGGAGATGGCCATCGTCGTTGACCGCCACGATCAGCGAGCCGAGGTCCTTGTGGGTCCCCTGTCCGGGAAGCCAGCCGACCACCACGATCTCCTGCTCGCGCCGCAGTTTGACCTTGAGCCAGTCCCGGGACCGCTTGCCCGGCAGGTAGAGGCTGTCGCGACGCTTGGCCACGACTCCTTCCAGCCCCTTTTCGGCGGCGGCCTCGGTGAAGTCACGCCCGTCACCGATGACGTGGGAGGCGTAGCGTACGATCCCGTCCGGCCGCAGGACCCTGCGCAGCAGCGCCTTGCGATGCTCGAGCGGCACGTCGAGCAGCGAGCGCCCGTCCAGGTGCAGCAGGTCGAAGACCATGTACGCCAGCGGGATCGCCTCACGTTCCTCGCGGCTGAGCTTCGGCGCATCCGGGTCCGCCCTTCGCGTGGCGATCTCCAGCGCGCGAAGGCCCGTGCGGTCCTGCAGGCGGCTGAACGACGGGCGGCCCTCCTCGTCGAAGGCCACCACCTCTCCGTCGACGATGGCCCGCTCGGCGTCGATCCACTCGGCGCGGCCCGCCAGATCTGGAAAGTAGGTGGCGGCGTCGATGCGATTGCGCGTCCATATCTTCGCCTTGCCATCGGCGATGACGGCCTCTACCCGGTAGCCGTCCCACTTGACCTCGAACAGCCACTGATCGTCATCAAAGGCGCCCTCGGTCAGCGAAGCGAGCATGGGTGGCACGAACTCGGGTTGCGTGGCCGCTCGCGCCGACGACAGGTCGGGTGCCACGTCCGGGCCGGGCGGCGGCTCTTCGAAGCGCGGCGGCTCACCGGCCTTGACCTCGTCGTTGGTGCGACCGGTCTTCACGCTGGCCGGGTAGTCCTCCGCGTCCCAGCCCGCCACGGACGTCTCGTCGCGCTTCTTGATCAGGAGCCACTGGTCGCGCTCGTCGCGCCGTCCCGAGCGCCCGCTGGTCCGCACGATCGTGTAGCGGCCGCGCAGCCGCTCGCCGAAGAGGCGGAACTTCAACTCGCCCTCGCGGATGGCACGCGCCGGGTCATCCGTCTCCTCCGGCTCGAAGGTGCCCCAGTCCCAGATGATCACGTCGCCCGCGCCGTACTCCTTCGCCGGGATGACGCCCTCGAAGTCGAAGTACTCGATCGGGTGGTCCTCGGTACGCATGGCGAGGCGCTTCTCGCCAGGATCCAGTGTCGGTCCCTTCGGCACCGCCCAGCTGACGAGGACCCCACCCACCTCCAGGCGAGTGTCGTAGTGCAGCGCGGTAGCCCGATGGCGTTGGACCACGAAACGGCCGGCGCCGTCGCCAACGGCTCCCGGTTCAGGCTCCGGGGTGCGCGCGAAGTTCCGTTTGGCCCGATAGGACTCGAGCGGCATCGGCTCGATCATGCCACTCGGGTTGGCACGCCGCTTGCCGCCTTGCGGGGTACGCACCGATGCGCTGCAACGAGGTGACCCGATGGCAATGACCTTCACTCGCGACCTCGACCCGCTGACCAGCAGCGGGCTGGAGCTCGAGGATCCCTCCAAGGACATTCGCGGGCGGGAGGCGCTGGCCCGAGACGGCGAAAATGTCGGGACAGTGACTGACCTGCTCATCGATCCGACTCTCCGCATTCCGCGGCTCGCGGTGCTGGAGAGCAGTGGCGGCCTGCTGGGGATGGGCAAGAAGCAGTATCTCGTGCCGCTGGAGGCGATCGAGCAGATTGACGGGCAGCAGATCCGGATCAACCGTCACAAGGACCAGATCCTGGGCGAGCCCGAATACCGCGCCTCCGAAGGTGAAGAGGAGGAGCTCCAGTACGCACAGGTCTACCTGGCGTACGAAATCCGTCCGTACTGGGAGGAGACGCCGGTCGAGAGCCGCCCGCTCTAGCCCGATTCCTCACGCGTCCGACGGAGCTCCAGCCGGAGCTCCGTCAACGTGTCCGCGATGAATACGGCGCCCGCTGCCGTCAGCTCGTCCGCCGACACGGCGGCGCCCACCGTCACGCCGACCGGGATCATCTCGGCGGCCACCGCCGCCTGCATGTCCCAGGTTGAGTCACCGACGCACCAGCAGCTGGCGGGCGGCCGCTCGAGCTCGCGCGCGGCCAGGAGCAGGAGGTCCGGCGCCGGCTTGGCATGGGCAACGTGCGTGCCGTCCACGATCGCCGGTTCACGCGGCAGATCCAGCGCGGCCACCGAGGCGCCGACCTGCTGGCGGCGCGATGACGTGGCGATCGCCCAGGGCAGGCCGGCCTGGTCCAACCACAGCAGCAGGTCGCGTGCACCGGGCAGCGGCCGCGGATCGCGATTCAGCGCCTCATAGATCTCGCCGCAGCGCCGGTCGATCTCCTCGTCGCCACCTTCGGGCAGCTCCTGCGCGGCGGCTTCGGACACCTCGCGCGCCAAGCGCCGGCCATCCACGCCGATCAGGCGGGCGACCTGCGGCCTGGCGGCCGGAATGCCGAACTCCTCGAACACCTGCAGCCAGGCGCGGATGCGCGTCTCGACCGTATCCACCAGCGTCCCGTCCAGGTCCAGGATCAGGGCAGCCGGAGCAGGCGGTCGGCGTGGGGCGAGCAACATCGGACTACGATAGCCATCGATGCCATCCGAGCATGCCCGGCACTGGGCGCTGGACCCGCGCGTCGACTTCCTGACCCACGGCACCTACGGCGCCGCGCCGCGCGTGGTGCTGGAGGCGCAACAGGCGTGGCGCGCCCGGCTGGAAGAGGAACCCGTTCGCTTCATGGCGGAGGCGTACGAGCCCGCGCTGGACGCGGCACGCCACTCGCTCGGCGCATTCATCGGCGCCAATCCGGAGGATCTCGCGTTCCTGCCCAACGCCACCGCCGGCGTCAACACCGTGCTGCGCTCGCTGCGCTTCGAGCCCGGCGACGAGCTCATCACGATCGACCACGCCTACAACGCCGTCCGGAACGCGATGGCCTACGTGGCGCAGCGCGACGGCGCGCGGGTCGTCGTGGCGGAGGTTCCCTTCCCGATCACGGCGGCGAAAGAAGTGCCCCAGGCGGTCCTGGCAGCGGTAACCGATCGCACGCGGCTGGTGGTCCTGGACCACGTCACGTCGGCCACCGCGCTCGTCCTGCCGGTGGCGACGCTCATCGCCGATCTGGCGGAACGCGGCATCGACACGCTGATCGACGGCGCCCACGCGCCCGGCATGCTCGATCTGGATGTCGCCGCGCTCGGCGCCACCTACTACACCGGCAACCTGCACAAGTGGGTCTGCGCACCAAAGGGCGCCGGATTCCTGTGGGTGCGCCGCGATCGACAGGAAGCCATCCGCCCGCTGGTCATCTCGCACGGCGCCAACTCACCGCGCACGGACCGTTCCCGCTTCCGCCTGGAGTTCGACTGGCAGGGCACCGGCGATCCGGCTGCGTGGCTGGCCGTGCCGGCGGCGATCGACTTCGGCGGGGCGCTGCTTCCGGGCGGGTGGCCAGCCCTACGCCGTCGAAACCACGAGCTGGCGCTCGAGGCGCGCGACCTCCTCGCCACCGCGATCGGGCTTGTGGCGCCGGCCCCCGACGACATGATCGGCACGATGGCCAGCTTGCCCCTCGACTGGGAACGCGAGCCAGGCACCGGCCAGGACGTGGAGCTGTACGGCGACAAGGTCCACGGCGCCCTGCTCGCGGCGGGATTCCAGGTGGCCGCGATTCCGTGGCCGCTGCGGCCGCAAGGGCGGAGGTGGCGACGCCTCCTCCGCATCAGCGCTGCCGCCTACAACGACCGATCGCAGTTCGAGCGGCTGGCAGCGGCTCTGCCCGCCATCCTGGCCGCCGCAGCCTGAGCGCCCCAGGCCGCCAGCCGCACGGATGTGGACCGGCTGGGGATAGCTGCGCATCAAGCTTCGAAAGTCGTGGACAAACCCCCTTTCCGCGGTCGCGCGACGCGGATACCTTGTGACCAGGCCGGGCGCCTCGGAGGTGCGACCCGATCAGCCACCGGAGGTGACACCGGACGCAACACTCGGCGCGACACTCGACCTCTCACTCGACTCGGCGGCGGAAACGTCCCGAGCGCGGGAGGAGGCACGGGACCGCACGCGGGACTGCGCACCGGACCATCCACTGGAGCTGACGCGGGGGTTCCTCCGGGTCCCCGGCCTATTGCTGTCCGGTTTTCCGGGTAGCACGATAGGAGGCAGCCGCCACAGCCCTCGGGACAGATGGTTCAACGGCTGCCTCTATCTCGAGGCCCGGGACCAACGCTAGCATCGGCCTGCATGTCCGGACCGCGGCCCACGCTCTTCACGCCGGCCTTCCTGGCCCTCTCGTTCGCCGAGCTCGCCTACTTCACGTGCGCCGGCCTGATCGTCCTGGTCACTCCCCTCTTCGCGCACGACGCGCTTCGCGCAGACAAGGCCGGTGCGGGTCTGGCGGTCGGCGCCTTCAGCGTCACCGCTATCTTCCTGCGCCCGGTGGCGGGCCGGCTCTCCGATCGCGTCGGCCGGCGGCCGCTGCTGGTTGGCGGAGCGCTGGGCTTCGCCGTGGTGACCGCCGCGCATGCGGTGACGAATGACCTCGCCGTGCTCATCGGCCTGCGGCTCCTCCTGGGAGCGGCAGAGGCGTTCTTCTTCGTGGCCGGCTTCGCCGCGCTGGCCGACCTGGCGCCGGCCAACCGGACCGGTGAGGCACTCAGCTTCAACTCGCTGTCGCTCTACCTCGGGGTCGCCGTTGGGCCATCGCTGGGGCAGTGGCTGTTGGGCGTCGGTGGATTCGAGCTCGCCTTCGTGGGCGGCGCATGCCTCGCCCTTCTGGCCGCCGTCCTGGCACTCCGCATCCCGGAAACCGCGAAGGCTCGCGACGTCGATGCCCCGCCGACTCCCCTCTTCCACCGGGCAGCCATCGGTCCCGGCCTCGCCCTTTTCAGTGGCATCAGCGGCATGGCGGTCTTCATGGCGTTCGTGGCGATCGACGCGGGGGAGCTCAACCTGGCCGGGGCCGGCAACGTCCTGTTCGTCTTCGGAGCGGTCGTCGTCGTCTGCCGGGTGGCCTTTGCGCGGCTCCCCGACCGCATGCCGCCCTTCCGCCTGGCGCGGCTCGCCCTCGTCCTGATCGCCTCCGGCCTCCTGTGCGCCACCTTCATCCGAAGCGAGCCTGGCCTGTTGGCGGGCGCCGCCGTCCTGGCCGCCGGCGTCGCCTTCCTGACACCCGCCTGCTTCGCAGCGCTGTTCGAGCGCGTCCCACCCGCCGAACGGGGCTCAGCATCGGGTACGGCCAGCCTCTTCCTCGACCTGGCGTTTGGCGGTGGGCCGATGGTCCTGGGGCTGGTGGCGAACGAAGCCGGCATTCCCGCCGCCTACGCCGCGGCGGCGGGCCTGGCAATACTGGGCGCGAGCGTCAGCCTTGGCGGATCGCTGCTCCGCAGCCGGCCAGAGCCCGCTTCCTGAGGCTCACAGCGAGTCCTCGACCCAGCGGGGCCGCCGGCCGGCAATGCTCACCACCAGCAGCGTGATCACGAAGAGCGTCGCCTCCAGGAGCACGATCGTCGCGCCCGACGACACGTCCAGCCAGTAGCTGACGTACATGCCCAGCCCGCCAGCCAGCGCGCCGATGAGCGTGGAGATCACGATCATGCGGCCAAACGAATCAGTCACGAGGCGGGCGGTGGTCGATGGGATCACGAGGGTGGCCGCAATGAGCGTGACCCCCACCACATTGATGCTGGCCACGATGGTGGCCGCCATGGCGAGCGCGAAGAGGCTGTCGACGAGCCCCACGCGCACCCCGTAGATCGGGGCGACCTCGGGGTCGAAGGTCAGGAAAAGGAGCTGCTTGTAGAAGAGGAGGATGAAGCCCGCCACGCCGAGCGTGACGAGGGCAACCACCAGCAGGTCCAGCGGCGTCACGCCCAGGATGTTGCCGAACAGGGCCGCCTCGAAGTTGCGGGTAAAGCTGCGCGTCTTGCTGATCAGCGCTACGCCGATCGCGAAGCTGGCGGTGGTGACGATGCCGATGGCCGCATCGGCCCCGATCCTTCGCCGCCGCGCGGTGGCATTGATGGCCAGCGCCGACAGGAAGCCCCACACGCCGGCGGCCAGGTAGAAGTTGAGCGACGCGACGTAGCCGATCACCGCGCCGCCGAAGACCGAGTGCGACAGCCCATGACCGATGTAGCTCATGCGTCGCAGCACGATGTACACGCCGAGCATTCCGCAAAGCGCCCCGACCAGCAGCGAGGCAGCCAGTCCCTGGCGGAAGAACTCGAACGCGAGCGGCTCGCCGATGAGGCTCATCGGCTCTCCGCCAGGTGCACGTGGTCGACGTCGTCCGGATGCTCGTGGTGGGCGTGCTCGAAGCCCTCGTGGCGGTGCCGCAGCGCGTCCCGCAGACGGTGCGGGGCCGCGTCTGCGACGAGCACGATCCCGTCCTGGCGCACCACCCGCAGCTCCGCGTCGTAGGTGCGCCCCAGGATCTCGGCGGTGAAGATCTGGTCCGGGTCCCCCTCGGCCACGATGCGGCCGTTCACGCACACCACCCACGGCAGGTGCGCGGCCACCGTGTTCAGCTCGTGCGTGGTGAGCACGATCGTCATGCCGTCGCGGTTGAGATCGGCCAGCAGGTGCAGGATCTCGTCGCGCGTCTTTAGGTCGACGCCACTGGTCGGTTCGTCAAGGAGCAGCAGCGCCGGGTCGCCGATCATCGCGCGCGCCAGGAAGACCCGTTGCTGCTGGCCGCCGGAGAGGTCGCGGATGTGGCGGTCGCCGAGGCCGCCGATGGCCAAGCGCTCCAGCAGGTCATCCACACGACGTCGATCGTCAATGGTCGACCACGCGCGCCATGGACCATGCGACCAGCGCCCCATCAGCACCACTTCGCGGACCGTGGCCGGGAACTGCCAGTCGACCGTCTCGAGCTGCGGGACCCAGCCGACCACCGGACGCGCCCCACTCCGCACATCGGAGCCTGCCAGTGTCACCGTGCCGGTCACACGCGGCACCATGCCCACCATCGCCCGGAGGAGCGTCGTCTTACCGGCCCCGGAAGGTCCCACGATCCCGACGAAGGCGCCCTCGGCGATTTCGAGGTTGACGTCGCGCAGCACAGGCGCGCCGTCATAGCCGCAGCTGACCTTTTCGAAGCGGACGAGTGCCGCCGCCATGGTCATCGGAGGTACGTGTCGGTGACGACCAGCGGATCCAGGACGGTCGGGTCGCCACCAAGGGCCGCGATCATGATCTGCATGTCCTGTTTCAGCATGCCCAGGTAGGTGTGCTCGGGCGCATTCTGCGCGCCGGGTGGCTCGTCATCTCGCAGGGCATCGACGAACGTCGCTCCTGACTCGCGCGCGATCTGCTCAAGCACCGGGCTGGGGAAGACCTCGGAGCCGAAGACGGCGGGAACCTGCTCGTCGCGGATCTGTTCGATGAGACGCGCCATGTCCTGGGGGCTAGGGTCGGAGAAGTCGGAGGCCTGCACGGCGCCGATGACCTCGAATCCGTACTCACGCGCCCAGTACGCCCATGAGTCGTGGTAGGTCAGCAGCTTGCGATTGTCAGCGGGCACGCTGGCGACCGCCTGGTGGATCAGCTGGTCGAGCTGGCTCAGGCGCGCTTCGAAGGCGGCGAAGTTCGCCGCGTAGTAGTCGGCGTTGGCAGCATCGGCCTCGCTGAACCAGGTGCGCATGAGCTCCGCGTAGCGGATGGCGTACGGGACGTTCATCCAGAGGTGTGGGTTTGGATCACCGGCCGCCTCGGGGAAGCTGAAGTCGAAGAGCCACTCCCCCGGCCCGATGGTGGCGTCAGCGAGCAGCTTGATCTCCACCTCGGGACGCTTCGACGCCTCGGCCAGCTGCAGGGTCGGCTCCTCGAGGTGGAGGCCGTTGGCCACGATGAGGTCGGCGTTGGCGAGGACCTGGGCATCGGACGGCGCGGGCTCGAAGGTGTGCGAGTTGGTGGCGTCCGGGACGATGCCCCGCAGCCGAATGCGGTCGCCACCGATGTTGCGGGCGATCGAGCTGATCGGCGCGACCGTGGTCGCCACGTCCAGCTTGTCGTCTCCCCCGGTCAGCTCGTCCTGCCATCCCGCCGACGGGTTGTCGGGAAGTGAAGTGCCGGGGGCGGCCTCGCAGGCAGACAGCCACAGGCTGACGCCAAGGACCACGAGAACCGCGTTGCGGAAGCGCATCGGGCTCACCATAGTCGCAACGAGTTGCTATCGCAACTTGTTGTAATAAGACGCGCCATGCATATACTTCGGCCTATGACGCCGCCCGCATCACCGCCATCGGCCGGCATGCGAGAGGTGCGAGAGCACTTCCGCCAGCGAGGCATGCGCTGGACGTCGCAGCGTCGCCATGTGCTGGATGCCCTGGAGAGCTCCGACGGGCACGTCACGGGCAGCGAACTCGTCGAGCGATGTCGCGCGCTCGACCCGGACACCACGCCCTCCACTGTGTATCGGACCCTGCGGGTGCTCGAGGAGCTGGGTGTCGTGCAGCACGCCCATGGGGCAGACGGGCGTGAGGAGTACCACGTCCGGCCCACGGCGGAGCACGGCCATCTTCACTGCGAGGTATGCGGCTCAAGCTGGGAGATCGGTCCGGAGGACGCTGCGGCGACGATCGGCTCGTTCCGCAAGCGGCGCGGTTTCACCGTTAACCTGTCCCACCTGACTGTGGTGGGTCGCTGCGCGTCATGCACTCGCCGTACCGACGGATGATCCGATACTGAGGCATGCCTGTCCGAACGGTGATTGAGCGCGGACCAAAGGGGAAGCGGTCCGTGGCCTTCAGCCCCGACTGGCCTGGGTGGAGTCGGGGTGCAAAGAGCGCCGAGCTTGCCCTCGAGACGCTGGAGGCCTATCGGGACCGATACCGGTCCGTGGCGGCTCTCGCCGGGATGGCAGCAGAGTTCGACGCCGCCGGGCCACTGGAGGTCATCGAGGACAGGATCGGACCCGGTTCGACCGACTTCTGGGGCATCTCCTTTGCGCCGTCGTCGACCGAGCACGGGCCGATGAGCGAGCCCGACTTCGACCGCGCCATCACGCTCTTGCGCGCCGCCTGGGAATATTTCGACGGCGTTGCAGCTCGGGTCTCGCCGGAGATGCGCAAGGGCCCGCGCGGGGGCGGGCGTGACCGAGACCGAATCATCAGCCACACCATCCGCCAGGAAAGCGAGAGCTTCGCGTCAGGGGTCGGACTGAAGATTCCGGAGGGGGCGGCGCTGACCCCGGACGGGTTGCGGCAGTACCGCGAGGACTACGTCGCAGCAATGCGCGCCTACAACGCTGGTGACGTCGCCCGTCCGATGCGGTCGTGGACGCTACCGTTCCTCATCCGCCACTCGGCCTTCCACACGCTCGACCACGCCTGGGAGATGGAAGACAAGGACCTCTCCAACCAGGCCGCGGAGAGCTAGCCCGCCGGGCCTTGGGGGTTCGCAGCTGGGCACTCGCTCGCCTCGCGGCAGGTGGGCACCAGACTTGCGAGGATCCTGACTATCGGGGCCAAGGGGGAATCGTGGATCCACGTCGTGCCGGGCTGCAGTTGCGATTGCTGAGCGCGGTCCTGCGTGCGGCGCGGCCGACTGAGCGCACTGGCGTGGCCGAACGGGCCTCGGCCATTCTTGAGCAGATGGCCGGCGACATCGGCCCCGGCGATGACCCTGACCTGACGAGCCTGTTGGAGGAGGTCCGGGCCGAGATCCAGGCGGCCAGGGAACAAACCTAGGCAGGTTCCAGTTCGAGCACCTGCCGCAGGCTGGCCAGCAACTGGTCGATGCTGAACGGCTTCTTCAGGGTGCTAACCCGCCGCATGCCGCTGACATCTCCCTGCAGGCTGCCCAGGGCCTCGATGTCGGCGCTGCAGATGACCGTCGGCAGTTCCTTGAGCTCTGGGTCGCGTCGGATCTGCTGCAGCACGTCCCACCCGTGCAGTCCATCCCGTCCTAGGCGGAGGTCGATGATCAGACCGTCGGGCTCGGCAGCGCGCACGAGGTCGACCGCTTCGTCGCGATCACCGTCGATCACCGTCGCCGCGTAGTGGTGATCGTGGAGCAGATCGGCCATGACTGCCAGGAACTCGGGACTGTCGTTGACCACGACGATGTGCGTGTGCTCGGTCACCCCGGCTACCTCCCCTATCCACCAAGCATACGCCCCTGCTGCGCGAGACCCCTTCAGCCCGGGACGCCGGCTCTCGATCCGCTTCCCAGCTCCGACCGCATCTCCTCCAACCGAACCGCGACGATTTTCCGCACCAGGTCAGCCGGGATCGGCTCGTCGGCCGGGAAGCGAATTGTCCCCTTGCCATGCATGTAGGCTTCAATGCGTCGCCCAACCGCGCGGCCATGTAGTCCGACCACGGGAACAGGCTGTAGTGGTTCTTGAAGGCCTGGTAGGAAACCAGAAACTTGCCATATAGCCGCAGTGCCGGCATGTTGTAGGCGATCGTTTCGGCTGCGTCGGGCGCGGCCGCAGTCAGGGCTCGGCGCAGGTCCTCCATGGCTGCCCTGCGATCCGGCGGAAGATCGGCCATGTAGTCGGCGACGCTCAGATACTTAGCCAGCACTCACCTCCGCCTCATCCCGCCCACATCGCCCACTGCTCGCCGTCTTCCTCAAACAGGCTGTTCATTCGTTCGTCCCTATCGAGCAGGCCGCGCGGCAATACTGAGCCATCCATACGCTTGACCACAGCCTCCCAGGCTCGTGGTGATCGAGCGGACGGAGCCGTCCCGTCAAGGGAGCTGAATCACTCTCACGACGCGGCCAGCCGGAAAGGAACCTGCCCCGGGTGGCGGCGTCTCCGATGGCGTCCCCGACGAGCAGGCTGTGGCTGCTTCGTCCTCATTGTGGATGACCTGCAGCCCGCCCTCCTCGCCGTCGAACTGGCACAGAGCTACCAACTCCCCGTCGAGCATATCGAGCGCGGCAGTCATGGTCCTGACACAGTTCCGCCACCACGTGGCGTCCGCGCAGACGCTGTCGATCAGGGCGGCATCCGCGTCGGGACTTGCAGAGTTCGGCGCCGCTGACGTTGGACTTTGACTGGCGGCGGGCGAGCAGGCCAGCAGGCTGACCGCCATCAGGCATATCGCGGCGACGACTGACCATCGGGTTCTCATGCGACGAGATTGGCACTTAGAGCCTGCGGCCCGACTGCGGTACCGACCACCGAAGCGAACTGCCACCGCGACTCGTGGCTAATTCGCTCACGCTGACCGTCGCGGAGCGGGCGCTGAGGGTGTTGCATTTAGGCAACACCCTCACTAGGATCACGGCCGGGCGGATGGGGGTCTGTGGAGCGAGGTGCCGTCATATGACCGCCAGCGAAGACAATTCTCGGCCTCACCGGATCGAATGGGAGAACAAGAGGTTCCCGGTCGGCCCTGGGCCTGAGGAAATCACATCCTTCGACCCACGGCGCCTCGACTTCGGCCACTACGCGGGGCGCACTATCGAGGAACTCGCGAAAAGCGATCCCGACTATGTTGACTGGCTCTCGCGCCACCCGTCCGGCGCCCGCTATCGCGGTGAAATCATGCGCGTGCGCGGCGTGGCCACGGCGCGCACCAGGTTCTGACGCTGTCACCGGGATTCGACGCGCCTCAGCCACCCGGGTAGTCGGCCCGCGTCGCTCAGCCGAGCGGCAGCGAGGGACGCAGCCGCTGACCCCGGTTCTCAGTGTCGAGGCGGCGGCCTCTCGGTCGCAAGCCACGCCAGCGCCAACGAGGCAAGCCCTACGAGCACCAGCCACGGCTGGCCCTCTCTGGCAAAGGCCGCAACCCCAAAAGAAGTCCCGCCCAACAGATAGAACCACGGAGCCAGCCGGTGGAACAGCAGGGCGAAGGGACCAGCTCCCTGCATCTTGGGTGTGCCCATTAGGAAGGGCCGCCAGAGACACCGGGCCACATCAATAAGAGGAGCAGCGCACTCGGTGCCAAGCCGGCGGCGATGAGCAACGTTCCGAAGATCTTTGTCCGTCGGCCAGCTCTGAGGACGAGCTCGGTTCCCCACCACAGGAAGGCAACCGCCCAGGTCAGCGCCCCGGCGAGCGGCAAGACGTCCATGAGGCAACTCTGAACATCGGCCACTACGGGATGACTGCGGTGCGCAGGACATCGTCCTGAAGCCCTTCCATGGGCCGGCGACCGTGGAGGCCTGGTGGGCGACACTGGATTCGGACCAGTGACGTGCCATGGAGCCGGGTCAGGTCCCGGTTCGCGCGCCTATCGCCGCCCAGCTGCGCTGGTGCGTGAGACCCTCCGCTGACTGGCCAGCTGGAGGATGCGGCGCGCCACGAAGAACAGCCCGATCAGCCGCACAAGCTTGCCGATCATCAGTCCGCCCTCCGGTTACCGTTGTTGTGCTGGGCCTTGTCGGATCGCTGGCCCTCCCCCTGGGTCGAATCGTCCGATTCGTTGTTGGTGACGGCCACGCGCTCAGCGCCGTCGCCCAGCGACTCGCGAACCTCCTTGGTATCTGGGTCGGGACGCTGGCCAATCCAAGCGCCACCCTCACGGTCCGGTTGCTGTTCTGGCATTCGAGCATCCTCGTTGCGATTGCGGTCTTTGCTCGTCATCGAATGCAGGGCGCATGCCGAGCGACGAAGCAATGCCGTCGGCATGCCAAATGCATTTCAGCAATGGCAGCCGGCCATCAGGTCGACACCTACCAAGGGGGCCAAACGAGATGAGTGAGAAGCGCGACCAGGACAAGGACATGCCGAAGAACGACGCGTCCTCCGGTCAAGGCGAAGGGATGGGTCAAACCGGCGGCCAGGGCCCGCGCGGCGGCAACCAGTCCGGCGGGATGAGCCCGGGCGGGAGGCAGGGCGCCGGTTCACAGTCCGGGTTGGGCAACCAGGGAGAGAGCCAAGGCCAAATTCAGGACGAGGCCCAAGGTGTCAACGGCGATTGGCTGAAGAAGAACGAGGGGGACGGGGAGCAGGGGTCCGGCGGAACATCGACCGCCTGACGCGCCCTATCTCAGCCGTATGGGAATGACCCTCCCATCGAATTCTCCTCCGACGAACACCACGCCATCCGCGGAGGCTCACGCTGCCACGGAGCCGGCTGGCGGCGTCATACCATTGCGGGGGAGTTGCCCGCCGGGGCACGAAGTGGAGGTGGCCCGTGGCCGAACGTTCTGCGAAGACCGAGGGATGCCCTTTTTGTTTTCAGGAGATTCAGGCCAACGCGACGAAATGTAAGCACTGCGGGTCAGCGATCGCCCGGGTAGCCGTACCGGACCACGAAGGCACGTGCCCTTCTTGCCGAGAGGCGATCCATCCGGGAGCCCTAAAGTGCCAGCATTGCCGCTCGTGGCTGGCCACGGACTTCCGTGACGAGCCGAGACAGGAGGGCGTTCTGGTTGTCGCTCCAGGCGATGGCGCGATCCAAGCGCTCCCACAGCTCGGGCCTCCTTGGCTTCCCGACTTCCCGATCCCGGGCTACTCGTGCAGGTATGAGTGGGTATGCGGATGGGAATACACCCTCGGGGTCATCGTTACACCCGGTGGACCGCAAGCCGTGTTTGGCTGGTTTCTTACTTGCGGTCCGAAGAAGGTCTGCACGAAAGTGCCTACATAGTGGGCCGAGGGCCGGACGCGCTCTCGTATGACGGGGCGCTCTCTAAGAAACGGATCGTCATGAGTCGGATTCCATTCCGTCCCTAACCCCGAGAGGTAGAGCGGAAACGTTTCCGTCCTCTTGGATGCCTGCCACCGGGAAACGCAATGACCGCCGTTATGGCGGTCATTTCGTGCTCAATGCGCGTATGTGGTGGGCGACACTGGACTCGAACCAGTGACCTCTTGCATGTCAAGCAAGTGCTCTAACCAGCTGAGCTAGCCGCCCATACCCTGTGCTCGAGATGGCGACGTGCCGCGAGGGCCGGTGCTCATCGAGCGGAACCGAGATCGTATCAGAAGACGACAACGGCGACCCCGTCACGCGAGGATTTGCGACACCATGACCTTCGATCTCTACGTCTGGAGCTCACCACGCGACCTGGACGAGGATCGGGCTGAGGAGCTGCTCAAGGGCTGGCACGCGGCCGGCGCCGATCCGGCCACCAGCCCATTCGAGCCGAGCACTGACATCGGCTGGTTTTGTCGAGAGCTCATGGAAGACGCGCCCGGCGTCGAGGTGGTGACCGATGCGACACCCAGGCAGACTCGCGTGCCGATCTGGATGTCAGGAACCGATGAGCCTCCGGCGCGCCTGGTGGCGATCCGGGTCAGGCCCGATACGCCCCGCGACACCCTCGAAGCAATCCTAGGACTGGCAGTGAAGTACGACCTCGTCCTGTTCGACGCGCGCAGCCGCCGGCTCCACCTCCCCCTGGAGGAGATGAGCGCCTACGCCGATGCGACGTTCTGGCCGGCCGGCGCGATCCAGGCGGCCGTGGCGGGAATCGTCGGCGGCACGATCGCGGTCGCTGCGTGGATCCTGTCGATTCCGATCATCAGCGGTGTGGTCGCGGTGATCGGCGCGTTCATGTTCGTGATGGCGATCTACACCTTCATCCACGCCGGTCGAACCGCGATGAAGACTCGCGAGCCGCGAGAGTAGGCCGGCCCTTGGGACTCAGTCGAGTCCTTCGATCCGCACCAGCACACGTCCCGCAGCGATCGAGCGCTTGACCGCGGCCGGGTCTGGTCCACCACCTTCGCCCGTCGGAATGCCGGCCAGCACGCGGAACCACCAGTTCTCACGGAACAGGCGCTCGTGGTCGATGCGCGACTGCTCTTCGTCGGTCACGGGCACCGCGTTCGCCGCACGCCACCGCCCTGAGACCCGCATCCTCACCGGTGCGCCACCCGTGAGGTTGCGCCACCAGCGATCGCCGGTCGTCACGTAGGCCGTGCTTCCGTCCCTCACGAACGAGACCGGGGTGGAGTAGTCCCGGCCGGACTTGCGGCCCTTCCAGGCCAGCACGGCGAACCAGCGGCTCAACGGCCAATGGACCGGCGACTGCAGCAACCAGCGCATGAACGGGTTTAACAGCCGCAGGAGCGTCCCGAGCAGGGTGCCGCGGAGGGCGGGCGCGGAGCTGCGGCTCACGGACTACCTCTCCTAGGCGCGCAGCGTCGCAAGGAAGCGGAAGACAGGGATGGCAGTCGCGAAGTCCTCCGCCAGCCTGTCCGGCAGATCGGGCGACAGGAACTCCTCGTCGGTCAGCCGGCGCCCGAACGTCACGTCCTTTGCGCGCAGGAGATCGGACATCTGGTGGTCGGCCGGGTAGCCGGGCGGCACCCGCTTCAGCGACTCGTGGCTGCTCACCGGCCCGAAGGTGGCCAGGAACGCGGGATCCTCGAGTGCGGCTCGAACGCGTGCCGGGTCCTCGACCACCGCCACTCGCAGAGCATCGAGGCGCGCCTTCTCCGCCATGTACATGCCGCCGCCCGCGAACGAGTTTCCCGGCTGGAAGTGCAGGTAGGCGCCGTTGCCGTGCACACGCTCGTCCGGGTCCTGGTCGCCATCGACCCAGGGCAGGCTGGCGCCCACGTTCGTCTTGTACGGCGACTTGTCCTTCGCGAAGCGCGTGTCCCGATAGATGCGGAAGATGGACTTCCGAGGATCTGCCTCGAGCGGGATGCCTCGCGCCCGGAATCGGTCGCCAAGGGCAGCGACCAGCGACTGCATCGGCCCCTTCAGCAGGCGCTCGTACTCCTGCTTGCGCGGCTGGAACCAGGCACGATCGTTGTGCGCGGCGAGGTCGACAAGGAACTGGATCGCCGCCGGCTGGAAGCCCTCGAAACGCGACGGCTCGTCCATCAACGGATCCGCCCTTCCTTGAGCGCCGCGACAGACTTGGCGATCCGGCGCTGCCGGGTCTCGTCGGTCTTCGCCCCGGTCACCTGCAGGACGTGCCACGATTTGTTGCTGTACGAGAGGCCGTCGAAGGTTCGCTGGGCGGCCGGCTCTGCCCCGAGGGCGGCGGCCAGGTCGTCGGGCACTGTGACGGTGCGCGGCGCGGTGTCCAGCTCGATGTCGACGTCGACCTCATCTCCGCCCGAGACTCCTGCGCCCGCCCGGTTCTCGGCGCTGACACCGACCATGTAGGCCCCGCCGAGCACGGCGATCGAGCTTCGATAGGTGAAGCCGTTGATGGTGATGGTCACCGCGGGGCGCTTGCCCGAGCCGAGGGCCTCGACGATCTCGTCCGGCACGCGAATGCCCGTGGCGGTCGTGCCCTCCTGCAGGATTGTCGTGCGAAATCGCATTGATGAACCTTACGCGCAGTAACAACGGCCCGGATGCGAGCCGTCTCCAACCCGATCACAATAGGCGGCTCGTTCGCGACTCAGGAGGGAAGGCGCTGCGCACAAGGGGCATCTGGCACTGGTGGCGGCTCGCGGTGGTGATCTTGCTGGTCATGGTCGCGCTGGGATTCACGGCTGTCAGGACGAACACACTCGGGGCTGGCGACCGGTTCGATCGGCTGATGGCTCGCGTCGGCACGATCATCGATCCCCCTCCTCACCGATCGACGCTGCCGACCGTCGTCTTCACGCCATACCCGTCGAGCAGCGCCGCCCCATCCGAGAGCAACGCGCCCTCGGCCGAGGCCAGCGCCACGGCAACGGTCACCGCCTCACCGACACCACGTCCGCAGCGCGAGCCGGTCGACGTCACGATCGTCGCCAATCACGAGGCGGTGTTCGCATCGCAGCTCACCGATAAGCTGTGCGCCGTGGCCGGCACCCAGATGGTGCTGGCGATCCTGGGCCTCGGCGACACCTCGGATGAGTTCCAGAACGAGCTGGCGAGCCGCATCGGCGAATGGGAGAGCTGGGATGACAGCCACAACGGTGGCTGGGGTCCTGCCGCCATCTCGCTGGCACTGGCGGAATATGGCGCCCTGGGCTACGAGATCCGCGCCTACGAGTCCCGCGGCGATGCGCTGCAAGACGCGGCGGTGGCCCTCACCGAGACCGGCAAGCCGGTCGTGCTGCTGCCCTGGTGGGGAGCGCACACCTGGGTCATGACGGGCTACCGCGCCGATGCGGACCCGACCATCTTCCCGAACGCCCGCATCAGCGGGCTCTACATCCTCGACCCGTGGTACCCGCGTGTCTCCTCGATCTGGGGCCCATCCGACCCGCCGGGCAACTTCGAGGACATGGATGAGATGAAGCGCAATTTCATCGGCTGGTCGCGCCCGGAAGGTGCGTACCCCGATCGTGACGGCCGCTTCATCGTGGTGATCCCCACCAGCTAGCTGGCTTCAGGCGAGGGGAAGCGTCGCAATCGAGAGGCGAGCGCCGCCACCAGGAGCAGCAGCTTGGTCGCGCTACCAGCCGCAAAACCCACCGGGATGGCCACCAGCCCAAGGTCCGGCGCGAGTGCGCTCGACACGATCACCGTCACCCCGAACCCGGCGAGCGACGCGAGAACCTGCAGCACCGTGTTGCGAGTGGCGTACAGGGCCCGGCTGAAGAGGTGCGACAGGCTCTCGAACGGCACCGCCAGCGCGAATGCGGCCAGCGCCTCCGTGGTGCGCGCAACCGCCGCTGCATCGAATGCCCCACCCCCCAGGAAGCGCTCCACGACAAAGCCGCCGAGCACGGCCAGCGTGCCGGCAGCCAGCAACGACAGAATCCCGATGGTGGCCAGGTTGGTTCCCACGATGCGCAGGAAGCCGCGGCGATCTCCGGCGGCGTAGGCGGTCGACATCGACGGGAAGGCCGCCAGGGCGAACGAGCCGCCGATGAACGTGGCCGGCACCGCGGAGAAGTCGCGGGCGATGCTGACCGCCGTCACGGTGCCGACCGCGATCGTGCTTGCGACCCTGGCGAAGTACCCGCCGGTCACGATCTCGAGCGGCTGGCTGACAACCTTCGGCAACATCAGCCGGATGAAGTCGCGCACCTCGACTGTGCGGAAGCGGAAGCTCGGCCACGGGCGGAAGCCCGTTCCGCGCAACCCCCACAGCCGCACCGCCAGGTGGAGCAGGGCGCCAAGGATGGCACCGAGGGCGGCTGCGTAGATGCCGAGAGTGGCACTGAGCACCAGCGTGCCCAGGATGATTCCCCCGTTGTAGAGCACCGGCGCTGCGCCGTAGGCGATCCATCGGCGCTCGGCGACCAGCACACCGCCCACCGCCAGCGAGGCGCCAAAGATCACGGGCGTGATGAGCATCAGCCGGAAGAGGCCGACGTACAGCTCGCGCTGCTCCGCGTTGAAGCCGGGCGCGATCAGCGCGGTCGTCTGGGGCGCGAACACGAACATGATTGCCGCCGCCACGGTCATGACGATCACCGCCCCGGTCAGGATCGTCTGCGCGAACTCGGTCGTCGAGCGGCCGTCGCGGCGGAGCTGGAGGAAGATGGGCACGAACGGAGCCGCCAGCCCGCTCTCCACCAGCACGTCGAGCGCCAACTCCGGCAGGTAGAAGGCGGCGATGTAGGCGTCCTGCTCCGCGCCACCCCCGAATGTCTGGCCGAGGATCCGGGTGCGGAGCAGGCCCATCGCGAAGCTGCCGAGGAACAGCGCTGCCAGCAGCACGCCGCCCTGCGGGAGGTATCGCGCGAAAAGCTGCCTCAGCCTGGCCAATTGCCCGCTTGGACGAGGCGTGGGCGGCAGATTGTCACCACTCATCACGCGCAGCGTGGCACGCCGGTTGCTCCGGCGGAGCCGCCATGCGCATGCTCGGCTGGTTACTCATCGGCTATGCGGCTGCCGGTGCGCTACTTGTGGTCGCAACCCTGGCGGTCGGTGGGCCACTGATGACGCGTGCCGAGCAGCTGGCTGGTTCGGCGACCGGATCCATGGGCTCGGCAGCGAGCGCAGCACGGGCGGCGGCGGACGCGTTCGAGGGCTTCGACGACAGCCTGACCCGGGCACAGGCCTCAACGACCGATGCCGCGGCGATCAGTCGCGACACATCCCGAACGCTCCAGTCGCTTGCCGACGCGATGTCGCTCTCTATCTTCGGCAACCAGCCACTGCTCCCTCTGGCCGATGAATTCGCGACGAGTGCCGGCCAGCTCCTGGAGATGGGCGACAACCTGGAGGGCATCGGGCAGGCTCTTGCCGCCAACCAGGCGGACGTGGAGGCCCTGGCCGTCGAGCTGCGAGCGCTTGCCGACGAGCTGAACGAGCTGCGCGACACGGTGGAACGCGAGGGTGACGAGGGCGACACATCGCCGCCGCTCAGCTGGCTGCTCTACGGGTTCGCGGCCTGGCAGCTCCTGGCGGTGGCCGCGGCAGCCGTTGGCGGCGGGATTCTGCTACGACGTACGCGCTGAGGTAGCGGGCGCGAGGACCGCAGGTCCGCGATCGCGTTCGCCGCGCAGGACCGCCCGCAACCGGCCGAGCGACAGCAGGTAGAGCGCCAGGCCGATCCCGGCCAGCGCCGCCAGCATCCACGGCTCGCTGATCGAACCACGCAGCATCGTGTCCTGCAGTAGGGCGATGCCATGCGTCACCGGCAGCGCGTACGAGAGGTATTGGACGGGACCGATGAAGTCCTGCACGGGCAGGACGAACCCGCTGAAGAAGACCGATGCGAGCAGGACCAGCATTGACAACTGGACGGCCATCCGTTCCGAGTCGGCCACGAGCGAGATCAGCAGCCCCAGGCCGAGGCTCGCGAACACGAGCAGCAGGATCACACCCACGGCAGGCAAGAATCCGCCAAGGAGCGGGACCTGGAGTAGGTAGACCATCGACGCGCCGACAGCCGCGGTGACCACCAGGCACAGCAGCGCGTAGGCCAGGTACTTGCCGGTCAGCAGCTCGACCGCATTCAACGGCGCCACCCGGAACAGGTCCATCTGGCCACTGAGGCGTTCCCGCACCATCGACAGGGCCGTCAGCGTGATGGCCAGGTGCTGGATGATCAGCGCAAGGACAGCGGGTCCGTAGAAGTTCAGGACGTTTGCGGCGGACGGCGCGACGTTCGCGGTCGCAGCGATCGTCGGCTGCGCGATCACATCGGGCGAGATGTTGGTGACTCGAGGGCCAAGCTCGCTCTCCGCCAGATCGATCCCGGCCTCGGCCGCCTGCCGGATGATCTCGGAGTTCAGGGCGCTGACCATCGACGACACTGCCAGCTGCGCGAGCGCGTCGTACACCGGATCGACCTCGTTCCAGGCGACCAGGATCTCCGCCTGCTCGCCCTGGCGAAGCTGCTGCGCCGCATTGTCCGGGGCGACGACCAGCAAGTCTGTCACGCCGACCCGCAGGTTGCGCTCGGCCGATTCGTGGTCGGCGGTCACCGACACGACGTGGATTCGTCCGGGAGCAAGGTCCTCGTAGAACGCGGGATCCACGGGGAGTCGCGAGCCTTCGGGGATGACGATTTCGGTATCGAAGGCGCGTCGCGAGCCGGTGTAGCCCAGACCGAAGACCAGCATGACGAGGAACGGGCCGAGCACCAGGGTGAACAGGATCCCAGGTCGCCGAAGCGTCTCCCGCAGCTCCTTGCCCAGGAACGAGCTGACCCGCACCAGGCCGCGCCACAGGTCACGCAGCATCCGGCAGCTCCTCCGACCCGTTGGTCTCGCGATGCCTTCCCACAAGTTCGGTGAAGACCTCATCGAAGGTGGGCTGGTATTCCTGGATGCTCACCAGCTCGATGCCGGCGGCGGCAAACGCCTGGCTGACCTGCGGGCTGGCGGTGCCGGCGTCGGTGGCGACGACGATGAGGCGCGTCGCGGCCGGCTGCCGCACGGCCGTCACTTCGGCGATGCCGGCGAGCAGCTGCGGGTCCACAGGCTGCCGCGCGTCCACCTGCAGCAGCTCGCCGCCGTAGACGCTGCGACGGAGATTGTCCGGCGCCTCGATCGCGACGAGCTGACCATCAGCCAGGATCGCGACGTTGTCGCAGTACTCGGCCTCGGCCACGTACTGGGTGGTCACCAGCAGCGTGGCGCCGGCGTCGCGCATGGCCCGCAGCTCGTCCCAGATCGACTGCCGCAGCATCGGGTCGATGCCTGCCGTCGGCTCGTCGATGAAGAGGACGCTCGGCTCGTGGACGATGGCGCAGGCGAGGTCCAGCCGCCGCTGCTCCCCGCCCGACAGGTTGCGCGCCAGGCGATTCCTGGCGTCCCACAGGTCAACCGTGGTCAATGCCCGCCGAATGCGGCCCTCGCGGCCGAACCACGAGTATCCGTACAGCGCCGCCACGAATCCGACGTTCTCGCGCGCCGTGAGGTCCGGGTAGAGCGAGAACAGCTGCGGCATGTAGGCAATCTTTTCGCGGGTGTGGGTGGAGAAGCGCGAGGGCTCTTCTCCCAGGACGCGGAGCTCGCCAGCGGTCGGCTGGAGCGTGCCAGTCAGCAGCCGGATCGTCGTTGTCTTGCCGGACCCGCTGGGCCCGATCAGGCCCAGGATGGTGCCCGGCGCGACCTCCATCGAGAGGTCGCGCAGCGCCCAGAGGTCGCCGAAGCGACGGCTGACGCCGGACATGGTGATGACCGACTCTGAGATGGGATCGACGGGTGTCACGGATGGCGCTTCGAATGCAAGCGCCATGCCGAGAGGTCAGAGGCTGGTCAGCGCTCCCAGTCGGTCGACCGCGGCGAAACGCCAAGGACGCGGTGGATCTCGGCCCGATACCGGACGCCCGAGGGGTGGCGCTCCAGCCACTGCAGGTAGTCGGGATCCGACTCTGCCAGCTCCTCGATGGTGCGCCCCGCGTGGTGGCCAAAGTCGAGTGTGTGCGGATCGAACGAGCTCGATTGTGCCGGCCCGGGCCCCACCGGACGCTGGCGATCGATCTCGATGTGGAACGCGCGCTCTTCGGGCTGCTCGTCTGCCATGCGTGCCTCCGTCGCGGTCGCTTGCTCGGTGACCGTGATTGGGCGGCATCCTACGCTTGCCTTCGACGGCCCGCAGCGGATTTTCGCTAGGCCCGATGGACCTCGGCCCCGCCCACCATCGTGAGATCGGCTCGGACATCGGCCAGCGACTCGTCGGCGCCCAGCAGCGTTTCGAGATCCACGTTCAGCACCGCCAGGTCGGCTCGGGCGCCAGGGCGGAGATGGCCCTCATCAACGAGCCCGGCCGCTCCCGCCGGCCCGGTGGTGTACGCGGCCAGCGCCTCCGCGAACCGCAGGGCGTGCTCCGGGTGCCAGTCGGCGGTCCCATCGCCGGGGTAGCGGCGGTGGAGGGCGGCGAAGATGCCCAGCCACGGGTTGGGCGATTCGATCGGCGCATCGGACCCGAAGGCCAGGCGAGCGCCGGCATCGACGATCGTGCGCCAGGGGTAGGCGTGCTGCTGGCGTCCGTCCCAGCAGGCGTCGACCATCGACCGATCCGACGCGCAGTGGATCGGCTGCACGCTGGCGGTGATGTGGCCGAGCGCGAGGCGCCGCGCGTCGTCCGGTCGCAGCAGCTGCAGGTGCTCCATGCGGTCGGGAGGGGTGCCTGCCGCCCTTGGCCGGGCGCGTGCGAATGCGTCCAGCACCATGGCCGCTCCCCGATCGCCAATGGCGTGGACTGCCAGCGCGATGCGGGCCTCGCGGCCCGCCGCGATGACCTCATCCAGCTCCTCCTCGCTCAGCCGCGGGATGCCTGTCTCTCCAGAAGGCCCACAGCTGTACGGCTCGTAAATCGCCGCCGTCCGCGAGCCCAGCGCCCCATCCACGTACGTCTTCGCCCAGCCGAAGTGCACAGTCGTTGCGTCCGGATAGCCGAGCCCGGTGCGCATCCTCAGGTCGGCCGCCGCCGGAATGGCCGCGGCCGGCACGTTAACGGTCAGACGCAGCCGGCCGTCGAGCCACACACGAGCAGCGGCCAGGATGGAGGCGCGGTCGCCGAAGGCTGCGAACTCCCCCACCCCGTTGTCCGCCGTGGAGTCGCCGGCATCCACGGCGCCGGTGACACCCAGCCCTGCCAGCTCGGCCAGGCTCTCGGCCAGCGCCTGGTCGAGGGCCGGACCAGCGAGCCTCTTGGCGACGCGATCGACCAGGTCGGTGGCGCGCTCGCGCAGGAGGCCATTCGGCTCGCCGTCAGGCTCGCGCTCGATCCTCCCCCCCAACGGATCGGTCGCGGCCCGATCCAGGCCGGCACGTCGCAGCGCCTCGGGCGAGGCGTATGCCGAGTGGCCGTCATGGCTGTAGATGAGCGCTGGTCGTCCGACCAGCAGCGCCGCCAGCCGCGCCAG
>DASSCW010000037.1:0-2357 GCA_035697465.1 Candidatus Limnocylindria bacterium
CTGCTGATCGCCCGGCCCGAGGCGGCGACGGCAAGCCACGCGGAGTTGCGCGCGGCTTTGGGATCGCTCCTGGAGCGATCGTGAGTCGGTGGATGACGGCGATCGGGAAGACGATCGGGCTGGGCATGGTCCGGGGCTACCAGCGCCTCTTCTTCTGGCTGCCGGCCACCTGCCGCTACACCCCGTCCTGCTCGCAGTACACCTACGCCGCCATCGAGAAGTACGGCCTGCTGCGCGGCAGCTGGATGGGCGCCAAGCGCATCGCCCGATGCCAGCCCTTCCACCCCGGCGGTTACGACCCCGTCCGATGACGAGCAGGTCCCCAGCCACCACCGTGGACCGCCTGTGATCGCCGCCGGCTTCCTCGGGATCGAGCACTTCAACCCGCCCTGGGACATCTTCTTCCTTCCCCTCTTCAACCTGCTGATCGGCCTCTACCAGCTGCCGATCGTCGACTTCGCGATCGCGATCATTCTGTTCACGGTCATCATCCGCTTCGCCCTGGCGCCCCTCTTCGTGCGCCAGATCCAGTCCCAGCGCGAGATGCAGCGGATGCAGCCGCTGGTCCGCGAGATCCAGCGCAAGCACAAGGGCAACCGCCAGAAGATCACCGAAGAGACGATGGCGCTGTACAAGGAGCACGGCGTCAACCAGTTCGGCGGCTGTCTCCCGGTCCTCCTGCAGCTGCCGCTGCTGTTCGCGCTCTACCAGGCCCTGATCCGGGCCTCGAACGTGGTGACGCTGACTGCCGAGCAGGCCAGCTCTGCGGCGTTCGCCCAGCTGCAGCAGAACCTCCCCGGCATCACCCCGATCGCCGGCCAGCCTGACAAGTTCAGCGCCCCCATCAGTGGACCGTGCAACCTGCCGGCCTACAACATCTCGGAGTTCAGCCACTTCCTGCCCCTGAACTGCCAGCTGATCGATCCCATCAAGCTGTCGGAGCCGGTGCAGACCACCATCCCGTGGCTGTTCGGCCTGAACCTCGCCACGGTGGATAGCGTCTTCGCGGTGGTGGTCGGCGGCTTCGCCATCTCGGCATTGGCGATGATCGCGGCCGCCCTGCAGTTCGTGCAGGTCAAGATGACCAGCCCTCGGCCGAATCCGGACGACCCGACCTCGGCCACGTCCACGACCATGGTCTACCTGTTCCCGCTGATGACGATCTTCTGGGGCGGCCTCTTCCCGAGCGGCCTGATCCTGTACTGGATCGTCTACACCGCCTACCTTGTCGTGCAGCAGTACACGATCATGGGCTGGGGCAATCTCTTCCCGATCTTCGGCTGGCAGCCGCGCTGGGCGCCGCGAAGTGAGGACGTCGGTCCACCACCCGCAAAGTCGCGCGCGGCCACGACCGACAGCAATGGGCAACCCGCCGAAGGGCAGCCCACCACCAACCGCCCAGGGAGCGCGCTCGGCGAGAGCCGGCAGCGCCAGCGCTCCGGACAGCGACGACGACGAGGCCGAAGACGATGACCTTCAAGGAATTCACAGGCAAGAACGTTGAGGAGGCGATTCGGACCGCGATGCGCGAGTTCGAGTCCGACCTCGCCGAGCTCGACATCGAGATTCTCTCCCAGGGCAGCCGCGGCATCCTCGGCGTCGGCGGAGAGGATGCTCGCATCCTGGCCGCCCCGAAATCGGCGGTGGCCGCCGCACAGACGGTCCGCGTCTCGGAGCCGGTCGAGATGGACGTGGACGCCGGCCCGTCGGACGATGCTGGCGAGGCAACCGCGCTGCCCGTTGGCGACGACACAGGCGACCAGGTCGCTGAGCTCGCGCGGGCGGAGCGCAGCGGCACCCTGCGAGGCGGCCGAACGCGCGGCGGCCGGGGTGGCCGCGAGCGAGGAGAGCGTGGTGGCCGCGAGTCGCGAGGTGGTCGGGATACTCGTCCGCCCAGGGAGCCCCGTCCGGATCGACCGCCCCGTGAGCCGCGCGAGCCGCGCGAGCCGGCGCCGTTCATCCCGGCCAAGCCGCTCGAGGAGCTGACGGACGCCGAGCGCAGCGCCATCACCGGTGGCCAGGAAGTGCTGACCGAGCTCCTGCGCCTTATGGGCCTGGAGGCGACCGTCGAGATCGCGCTGGGCTCGGAGACCTCCAAGCTGAACGTGCAGGGCAGTGACCTGGGCGTGCTCATCGGCCGCCGCGGCGAAAAGCTGGCGAGCCTGCAGCACCTCGTCAACCTGATCGTCGCCAAGCGCGAGGGCCAGTGGCACCGCATCTCGGTCGACGTTGAGAACTACCGCGGCCGGCGCGAGGAGCAGCTGCGCGACGTCGCCGATCGCGCCGCCAAACGCGTGATCCAGAGCGGCAAGATCATCCAGCTGGAGCCCATGCCGGCCGTCGAGCGGCGGATCGTC
>DASSCW010000038.1:0-7141 GCA_035697465.1 Candidatus Limnocylindria bacterium
GATCGAATGGCCCGCCGCAAGGAAACCGCCAAGGAAGAGCTGTTCGGCGCTGTTCGCTGAGCGTCCACGCTAGAGTGGTCCCATGATCGATCCGCAACCGGTCGAGACCTGGGACCTGTGGTATCCAGGCGCCGCTGCCACCGGCCT
Organism: Candidatus Limnocylindria bacterium; assembly: GCA_035697465.1. Classification (GTDB taxonomy): domain Bacteria; phylum Chloroflexota; class Limnocylindria; order QHBO01; family QHBO01; genus DASSCW01. The sequence continues at coordinate 148 of DASSCW010000038.1, forward strand.
GCCGTTCGCACGTGGGCGCCTGGACCCCACGGACGTGATGTGGGTGCACAGCCCGCCAAAGAAGCTCGATGTCACCGTTCGCCGCTTCGACGGCAGCGTTCGCGCTCGTGCCCAGGTCACGCGGGCGGCCGAGTACCTGCCGATGGCCAGGCTCGCCGTCGAGAACGGCCAGGTCACCCGTGAGGACCGCTGGCCCACGGCCGACGATCTTGGCGCGCTGGTGATCCTGCCGGGCGGGGAGGTCGGCACGCTGATCGAGTGGTGGAACGCTCCGGACGGCTCCGAGTGGCGGTGGCGGCTGGAGTTCTACAACCGCCGCTGACTCGTCGTGGTCTGCCGATTGCAGGTTGACCGCAGCGTGAGCAAGCGATCCGAGGCCTCCGCGGTCCGCGCCATACTCTTCGACGACGACGGGTTCGACCGTGAGGCGGCCCTGGATCGGAAGCTCGTCGAGAGGATCGGCGAGCGCCAGCTCGTCTGGATCGACATCGATGCCCGTGCCGACGCGGCGATCGAGGCCATTCGCGAGGCCGCTGAGCTGCCGGACGACGTCGCCGAATTCCTCACCACTGACGACAGGACGCCCCGCCTGCTGCGATACCCGGATCATGTGGTGATTCGACTCATCGCGATGCAGCCGGCGGATGGATCTGAGTCGTCGTCCGGGGAACTGGCCAAGGCGACCTCCGCGCCGATCGACATCATCGTGGCGAAGAACCTGGTGGTCACCGTCCACGAAGGAAGCATCAAGGCGTTCGACGACTTCCAGAGCCACGTGCGGGGCGACTCGCGGCTCGGCGCCCTGGACGCGGCGGACTTCCTGACGATCCTGGTCGAGTCGGTGCTGGGGGTTTACCTGCAGCTGGTCGACCAGATCGAGCGAAGGGTCGACGCTCTCGACGAGATGGCGTTGCGTTCGAACCAGGCGAGTGCCTTTCTCGCGGAGGTCGTCGCACTGCGCCGGCGAGTGGCGGCCCTCCGGCGAGCGCTCGCACCTCATGCCTGGGCCTTCGCGCCGCTGGCGAGACCCGATTTCGAGCTCGAAGGCATCGGTAAGCCCTGGCCGGGCGTGGTCGACCGCCTCGACCGAACAATCAGGTCGGTCGAAAATGCCCGCGAGCTGCTCATCGGCGCCTACGACGTCTACATGGCCACTTCGGCCCAGCGCACCAATGACGTCATGAAGGCGCTGACCATCGTGAGCGCCGTCCTCCTGCCGGCCGTCGTGATTGGCGGCGTGATGGGCATGAACTTCAAGATTCCCTTCTTCGACAATCCGGCCAATTTCTGGGTTGCAGTCGGCACGATGCTGACGCTGGCCGTCGGGGTGCTGGGCGTGTCGCGCTGGCGCGGATGGATCTAGCGCGATCGGCGTGACCTGACGGATCGCTACCATCGGCGTCATGGACCCAGAAGGGCTGACACAGGTTGCGGGCTGGTTGCGCCGGGCAGAGCGCGTGGTCGTCCTCACCGGCGCGGGGATCTCAACCGAGTCCGGGATTCCCGATTTCCGAGGCCCGCAGGGCGTCTGGACGCGTGATCCGAAAGCGGAGGCGCGGGCCGATATCCGCTACTACGTGAGTGATCCGAACCTCCGGCGGCAGGCCTGGCAGGGACGCCTGAACCACCCGGCGCGCGACGCGCAACCGAATGCCGGCCACCGTGCACTGGCGGAGCTGGAGCGGCAGGGAAGGCTGCTGCTCCTCATCACCCAGAACATTGATGGGCTGCACCTGGCCGCCGGGAGCTCGCCGGACCGGACGGTGGAGATCCACGGCACGATGCGCGACTACATCTGCCTCGACTGCGGCTCGCGCGGCCCAATGGCGGACGCGCTTGGCCGAGTACGTGCCGGCGAAGAGGATCCTGCCTGCCGCGATTGCGGCGGGATCCTGAAGTCGGCGACGATCTCGTTCGGCCAGTCGCTGGTGCCTGCCGACCTGGCGCGGGCCGAGAAGGCGGCAGCGGCGAGCGACCTGTTCCTGGCCATCGGCACGTCCCTTACGGTCTACCCGGTGGCGTGGCTGCCGGAGCGCGCCCTCAGTGCCGGAGCGCGGCTGGTGATCCTCAACGCGGAGCAGACGCCGCTCGACGACAGGGCGCACGCCGTGCTGCGCGGGCAGATCGGCGAGGTCCTGCCGGATCTGGTCGCGCGAATGGCGGCGCAGCCGGCATGAGCGACACGTCTTCGCCGCGCCAGGACGAGGCGATTACATCGGCCAGGCTGGAGTTGCCACTGCTCTCGCTCGCTCAGCTCGATCTGGTCGCGGCAGGCGACATCGGTCCGGTGGCCGAGGAGCTGGGCGCCGCGCTGAGCCCCGAGTGGCTGGACGACGTGCGCTGGCTCGCCGGCCTGCGCGCCAACCAGCTTCGCGAGCGGCCCCACGACCGCCCGTGGCTGCTGCGCCCCATCATCCGCCGCGAGCCCGGCCTTCCCGCGGAGGCGATCGGATATCTCAACTTTCACGCCGCCCCGGACCAGCACGGCATGGCCGAGGTCGGCTATACGTTGCTACCCGCGGCGCGCGGGCAGGGTTATGCGATCGAGGCGGTACGCGCCGCCTTCGAATGGGCGACGCGGGTCCACGGCGTCAAGCGCTTCCGGGCAAGCGTGGCGCCGGACAACGAGCGGTCGCTCAACCTGATCGCCAAGCTCGGCTTCGTGCAGATCGGCGAGCAGTGGGACGAGCGCGACGGCCTGGAGCTGGTGTTCGAGCTCGAGGTCTAGAGCCAGTCGTCGGCGACCAGAACCCCGGGTTCGACCTCCGACTCGAACAGCGCGAACTCCTCGTCGCTGATCGGGTAAGTGTGCTCCTCGGCGGGGTAGGTGCCGGCGCGGACCTCGGCGGCGAAGGCCTGCAGGCCACCTCGCATCTCGTTGGCCACCGTCGCGAAGCGCTTCACGAACTTCGGGGCGCGTCCCTCATTGATGCCCAGCAGGTCGTGCCAGACCAGCACCTGTCCCGCGCAGCCAGCCCCCGCACCGATCCCGATCGTCGGGATGCGCAGCGACTGCGTGATGCGCTCGGCCACCTTGGCGGGCACCGCCTCCAGGACGATCGCGAAGCAGCCGGCCGCTTGCAGTGACAGCGCATCGGCGAACAGCTGGCGCGCCTTGGCGGCGGTCCGCCCCTGCGCCTTGAAGCCACCCAGCATGGTCGCGCTCTGCGGGGTGAGGCCCAGATGTCCCATGGTCGGGATGCCGGCGGCCACGATCGCCCGTGCCCGCGAGACCATCTGCCCCGCGCCTTCGATCTTGACGGCCTCCGCGCCGGTCTCCTTCACCAGGCGAACGGCGTTGCGCACCGCGTCCTCGTCGCTCACCTGGAAGGCGCCGAGCGGCATGTCGACCATGAAGAAGGCCCGATGCGTCCCACGCCGTGCGGCGGCGCCCAGCATCACCATCTCGTCCATGCTGATGGGGGTCGTGTCCACGTAGCCCAGGACGTTGTTCGCGGCCGAATCGCCGGTGAACACGATGTCCACGCCGGCCTCGTCCGCCAGCCGGGCGCTGGGCGTGTCGTACGCCGTCACCATCACGATCGGCGTTCCGTCGCGCTTCAGCGCGGCCAGCTCCGCCAGACCAATCTTCTCAGCCCCCGGTCCCATGTTGCTCATGCGGGACATTCTGCCACCCGCGGCCAACATGGCCATGGTTCGCGTGAACTTGTGACCGATGCATCGGCGGATCGGTCACTAGGGACCCTGCAGGCGAACGTTGTCGATGAGCCGCGTCGAACCGATGCGGACGGCCGCGGCCAGGGTGGGCCCGTCCAGGTCTGCGACCGCCACGTAATCCACGCTCAGCCCTGGCGCTGCGTCGAACAGCTGCTGTGCCGCTGCGACTGCGTCCATGCCCGCGCCATGGGCCTCGCGACCGGCCTCCAGGGCGCGCGGCAGGGTCAGCGCCACCTGGCGCTCTTCCGGGGAGAGGTACCTGTTGCGCGAGGAGAGCGCCAGGCCGTCCGGGTCGCGGACGGTCTCGCACGCGACGATGTTCAGCGGGAGGGCAAGGTCGCGGACGACCTGCTTCACCACCGCCACCTGCTGCGCATCCTTGCGGCCGAAGTAGGCACGCGCCGGCTGGGCGATGCCGAAGAGCCGCGTACAGACCGTGGCCACACCTCGGAAGTGGCCGGGCCGCGCGGCGCCCTCCAGGACGGTGGCCAGCTCACCGGGGTCCACCCACGTGTCGAACCCGGCGGGATACACCTCCTCGACGGACGGGGCGAACAGGAGACCGACTCCGGCCTCCTCCGCCGTGGCGGCGTCGCGCGCCTCGTCACGCGGGTAGCGAGCGAGGTCCTCGGCCGGTCCGAACTGGGCGGGATTCACGAACAAGCTGACCACCGTCAGGTCGTCACGCGCCGCACTGGCGGCCATCAGCGCCAGGTGGCCGGCGTGGAAGGCGCCCATCGTCGGCACCAGACCGATGGACCGCCCCGCGCTTCGCGCCTCGGACACCACGTCACGGACTTCTGCCGCCGTGCGGACCAGCTTCACGGACGGGTCGCCTCGGCGAGCGCGCGGTACAGCGGCACCAGGTCCGGCGCTCGCTCCTCCAGGGCGCGCAGGTGCGCCTCCACCGTCGACCAATCACCCCGCGCGATCGGTCCTGTCAGCGCGAAGCCGTTCTCGATCGTGCGCTGCATAAGCGGCACCAGTGCCTCGGGAGGCACGTCGCTGGCCTCCAGCAGCCGCGCGGCCGCGCGGTACAGGGTCACGAGGAAGTTCGAGGCGATCGCCGCGCCGGCGTGGTAGAGGGGCTTGTCCGCGTCGGCGAGCGGGAACGCCCGCAGCCCAAGGGTGCTTGCCAGCCATTCGGCGAGGCGGCGGGCATCATCGGTCTCGAAGGTGATAGCCGCCCAGGCGCCGTCGAGCTGCTCCGGCCCGCGCTCCAGCGAGAGGGTCTGCAGGGGATGCACGCTGAAGCGGCGTTCATGGGGTGACAGGGCAGCCAGCGAGGTGGCGCCGCTCACGTGGGCGACCCATGGACCGATGGGCACGCGCTGCGCGACCTCGGCGATCACCGAGTCCGGCACCGCGAGCAGCACCAGCTCGGCATCGTCGGTCGCGTCGCGACCCGCGTGGATCGTGATCCCGCGCTCAGCCAGCCGTGCGGCGATGGCGCTTCCCGCCCGCCCCGTGCCGACCACCCGGACCGAGCCGATCATGCGTGGGAGTCTGCCACACTGAATCCGATGCGCAGCCTGAGCCTGACCGACGCTCGTCGACTGGTGATCATGGCCGGACTGCTCGCAGGACCTCGGCCTGGCTCGCTGCTCGAGGTGGTGGAGCGGCTGGGCCAGGTGCAGGTCGATCCGACTGCCGTCGTGGATCGCGCTGAACGGCTGACCCTGTTCAGCCGGTTCGGGGCCTTCGACCGCGATGAGCTGCGCCGCATGCTCGAGGAACCGCCGCGCCAGCTGTTCGAGTACGTCGCCCATCTCATCCCGGTCGCCGACCTGCCGCTTCATCGTCCGGCCATGCGCCGCTACCCCCGACCCGAGTACACCCGAGGCGGATATGTCCGGCGCTGGATGGACGACAACACCGCCTTCCGGGCATACATCCTCGACGAGCTGCGGAGGCGCGGACCACTGCTCTCGCGGGACCTCGACGACCGGGCGGAGGTGCCCTGGCAGACCGGCGGCTGGAACGACGGCAAGAACCTGTCGCGCATGCTCGAGATCCTCTGGCGTGCCGGCGACATCGCCATCAGCGGCCGGCAGGGCTCGCAGCGCGTGTGGGACCTGTCGGAGCGCGTCCTCCCGGCCGAGGTGGATGAGATGCCGGACGAGATCGTCGCGGTCGAGGTCCTCGATCGGCAGCTGCGAGCGCGCGGCATCGCCCCGCCCGGCTTCGGCACGGCAATTGACTACCGGCTCCCGGCGCGCGATCTGGCCGAGGAATCACTGCGCGCCGACGGCCTGGCGGTACCGATCGAGATCGACGGGCTGCGAGGCGACTGGCTGGCGCATGCCGATGCCATCCGTGACCTGGACGCAGGTGCTTGGCAGCCGCGCACGACCCTGCTCGGTCCCTTCGATCCGCTGATCGCCGACCGCGAGCGCGCCTTCGACCTCTTCGACTTCCGCTTCCGGCTGGAGATCTACATCCCGGTTGCCAAGCGGGAGCACGGCTACTACGTCCTGCCGATCCTGCATGGCGACCGGCTGGTCGGGCGCATCGACCCGGTCATGGATCGCCGCGCCAAGGTGCTGAAGGTCAACGCGGTCTACGCCGAGCCCGATGCGCCGGCCAACGCATGGAGGGCCATCGACGCCGCGATCGCCGAGCTCGCGGACTGGCTGGGCGCCAAGGAGGTCTCGCTGCCGCGGCTGCCGGAGCCGTGGGGCTGATCGCCGGGCCTACCGGCGCGCGACCACCAGGACCAGGTAGCTCGGGTCGCCTTCGGTGAATCGGGCCGTCAGGTTGCCGCGCGAGATCATCGGTTCGCAGGCGGCCTCGAGGCGGCGGCAGGTGAAGCCGCCCTCGATCCACTCCCAGACCGGTCCCGGCCCGGGTAGCAGGTCCCGCAGGTGCGGCAGGTAGGTGATCCCCAGCTCGGGCTCGATGCCCGGGACGCTGAGCACAATTTCCTCGACCGGCACCCCCACCAGGTCGAGCTCGATGCCGTCCGGGGCTCGTCCGATCTCGTGATGCGGCCCGGCCGGCTCGAAGGTCATGCCGAAGGCAGCGGTGAGTGCGGCCTTGACCCGATCCAGCTGCGGATCGTGATCGGCATGAGCCGATGCGCTGGGGCTCGGCGAAGGATCGGCGCATCCGGCCAGCAGCACGGCGGCCAGCAGCAGCGAGCGCATCGGTCTCAGCGCAGGATTCCTCGCAGTGCCGACTGCGCCGCGTGATGTCCGCACAGCCCGTGGACGCCGCCGCCCGGCGGCGTCGACGCCGAGCAGATGAAGATGGCCGGGTCCGGCGTCGAGTACGGGTCAAGGCGGACGGCAGGTCGGGTCCACAGCTGGCGCAGGTC
>DASSCW010000039.1:0-2153 GCA_035697465.1 Candidatus Limnocylindria bacterium
CCACGTACTCCGATGTCATCGCGGCGAGCAACGCCGCGTACCCCATGTGGAACCGCAGCACATCCCCCACCCGCGGCGGCGGGCTCATGTCGGTGACGTCCAGAATCAGATGGTCACTGGACGCGCCGAGGACCTCGACGCCCGCTGTCTGCGGGACGAGGGCATCGACCACGACGTCCTCACGGCCGAGGTTCAGGATGCCGCGCAGGCGGTCGCCGCGGTCCACGAACACCGGGTGCCCGCCGAAGGCATCGACATCCGTGTCCCCGATCGGTACGGACGGCTTGACCTTGACCTCCAGCAGCTCCCCCTCCAGCAGGAATGCGTTGCGGTCCAGCTCCTCCCACGGTTGGTCGAAGAAGGTGTCCCGGCCGCCCTGCAGGATCGACTCGCCGATGCGCAGGTTGTTGACGCCGGGCGGCATCCTGCCCTCCAGGAGGAAGGGCAGGCTGCTCGAGTTTCCCCCGGAGACGTACGTCATCGCGACGCCGAACTCGGCCTCGACCGCGGCGGCGTACCCGGCCAGCTCCCCCATGTTCTTCTCCGACGGCAGCACCGCGCCGAAACAGGTCAGGTTGGTGCCGAGGCCGACCAGCCGGACGCCCGGCAGCTGGACGATGTGGGCCACCGTGGGCAGCAGGTCGTCGGGCCAGATGCCCTCCCGTAGATCGCCGAGATCGACCATCAGGATGATGTCGTGGATGCGTGATCGGCGGATCGCCACGCGGGACAGCTCCCCGATCACGGCCAATTCGGAGTTGAGGCTGATGTCGGCGCCAGTGACCGTCTCGTCGACCCTGGACAGCGGCGGGCTGCGCAGGAGCAGGATGCGGCAGGTTAGGCCGCTGTGCCGGAGCCGCTCGATGTTCTCGAACCGTGACTCGCCGATGCCGAAGGCGCCGCCGCGCAGCATGGCCGCAGCGACCTGAGGCATCCCGCAGGTTCCCTTGGTGACCCCGAAGACGCTGACGCCGTACCGGGCGCACGCCTCGGTCACGGTGCGAGCGTTTCGCTCGATGATGTCAAGGTCGATCGTGACCCGCGGCTCAGCCATGCTGCCTCCACCCACCGCCGGCTGGCTTCGGCACTGATGCCCTACCGGGGGATCCGAGGGGTCCCAGAGTCGTGCACTGAACCGCAGGCCGCCTGACGCGCGGCCGCGCGCGCCCATACCCTTATGCTGCGCACGTCGTTTCCGCTCCCCTCGATTCCAGCCGTGCGGAAACCGGAACCCTACTGCTTCTCCGCCGGCGACCCGCGGTTCGCGCTACCGGTCGCCGCGCCGTACCTACTCGAGATCGCCCGGCGCGGGATGAACGAGGCGCAGCGATGACCGTGCGCTTCCGCGCTCGCCTGCTGATGCAGGCCATCGACGATCTGGCGAGAACGACCGCCACGCGCTTCCACGGCTCCGGCGCGACCACGCCGGAGGAACTACTGCGCGGGTACGCTCGCGACCACCTCGTCCACGAGCGCTAACAGTGTCCGCTTGCGCTGATTGCGGGATGATGGCCGAACGCTGGGGCTCGCGTCAGCTCGCCTTGCGCGGCGAGCAGCTGCTGGCACGAAACGCTCGAGGCGATCGGCGTCGCGCGCACGAAGCTCGAGACGATCGGCGGCATCGGGCTGGTTGACGCCTGCTGATCGGCCGCATGAGCGTGGCCGGCTACGACCCGCTGCGGATCGTGCTCGACGTCCGCGGGACGGGGCGCACGGGCAACGAGATCGCCGATACGCTGCGCCGCTCCTACGTCGTCCACGTCGAGCTGCCGATGCAGGCGCCGCAACGACGTCACCCAACTGCTCCCGCTCGTCGACGGGATGGGCCCGATCGCCGGCAAGCCAGCGCGGCCCCGCCAGCGCCCGGACCGCGTCGGCGCCGACCGCGGCTTCTGAAACCGGTCTTAGCGCCGGTCAGTCCCCGTTCCGGCTCGACGTGCAGCTCTTGGGCGGTCCCCCTCGCCGGGGAGCACGTGCCAGGTCGAGGCCGCCGTCGTAGGGGGTGGTGCTGGCTCGGTCGTGGCCATCTCGATCCCCTCAATGCCTGTGGTCGGCGCTTGCATGGGCGCCATCGAGCGCCACGCGGGTGCCGGCCGCGCCGCGCACCAGCGCCTGCGTGTCCTCGATCGACCCAATTGCGGCGACCTTCCCGG
>DASSCW010000040.1:0-5258 GCA_035697465.1 Candidatus Limnocylindria bacterium
ATGGAGGATGTTGCGACCAACCGCTCCCCGTTGATCGAGATCGCCTCCGCACCCGATGCCCACAGTGCGGCCACGATGTCGCGCAGGTCGTCGACCAGCACCACGAAGTTCGCCGGGTTCTCGCCCGGGGGCACGACCCGCTTCGAGTCGGCGATCTCGACGATGACGCCCGGCCCACGCACCGCCGTCAGCCCGACACCGAGTCGGGCATCGGCCAACTGTTGATTCAGCTGCTCGAGGACCACGGAGCTGGAGGTGGAGGCCTCCTGGAACTGGAGGACTTCTGCTTCCGCCCCCGCGATCTGGTCGCGGAGATCGTCCTGCTCGCGCTCCAACTCGACCACCTGCGCCGCGAGAACCTGCTGCGCCGATGTCGTGAAGGCTTCCCGCTCGAGCGAGCTGTTCCACTGCATCGCGCCGACGAACCCGACCACCGCCAGCGCGGCGCCGATCGAGACTGCCCACCTGGCGATCGGCCGAGGCGCGACGCGTCTTGGAATCTTGGCCGTCATGACGGCTCGCTGCGGCTTACGCGACGCCTGGCCGCCACGGTGGCCACTCCCACCAAGCCGATGAGTCCAATTGCCCCGATGACGAGCAGCCAGCCAAGGTCCCCCGGCTGATCGACGTCGCTCGGCTGCGGCTCAGTGGACTGCTGTGGCGGACCGCTGCCGTTGGCGCCCCCTGCTCCGCCCGGCTTGCGAACATTCGAGGGCGGGATCGGCGCCGGCTCCACCGGGGCGGGCTCGGCGGCGCCGAATGAGGTGTAGTAGTCGCTGTACAGCTGGTCGATGGAAACGCCCGTCGCCGATTCGAGCGCCTCCGTATCCGAGGCTCCCCCGCGGTACGCCTCGGCGATCCTGGCGATCGCGTCCTCGCCGTAGCGGTCGATGATCATGCCGACCATGGTCGTGCCCATCGCGTATGAGAGTGTCGATCCACGGCTACCGAACGGGAAGTCGTAGGCGATGGCGTCAAACGCGAACAGGCCCGCTCCACTCGCCTCGAACTCGACTGTCGAGTGTTGATCCGCATCGGTGCGACCCTCGGCCCAGGTCGCCAGCCCCTCGTTCAGCCACTTGGCGGGCTCGTGATACGGGTTCGCGGTGGCATCGCCGAAGACCACGTGCGTGACCTCATGGACCATGGTCGTCTCAAGGTAGTCGCCAGATCCGGCTCCGAGCCACATGAAGATCGTGCGGATCTGCGGGAACGTGGCGGCGCCGAACCATTCTCGCGCACCGGGGCCCAACGCCCCGAAGAAGTCGTCCCGGGAGTCATACACGAAGATGTCGACCGGGGCGACCATCTCGTGGCCGAGCAGCTGCTCGGCGCTGGCGGCACCCTCGGCGGTCAGCTCCCCGAACCTGCGAGCCTGCTGCTCCGAGCCGCCGTACCAGTGCACCGTCGCCTCTCCGATCGTCGCCGAGTCCCAGTCGAGCCCCGGCCGGTCGTCGTCGTAGAGCAGCGTCTGCTCCGCGCTGAGCGTCACGCGCTCGCCGTCGGTCGCTCGCCACTGATACGAGATCCGGGTGTTGGGAACCACGAATCGCTCCGCCACATCCCAGACGTACTCGGCGCGCTGGCCCGATGCTTCGACCGGCGCAACCAACGTCGACTCCGCATCAGCCAGGCGCAGCAGCAGCTCCAGCTTGTCCGGCGCACCTCCCGGCAGCGCGACGCCGAAGGTCATCCGCCCTCCGAAGGTCGCATCGGCGGTCGCGGCGCCGAAGCCCGTGAATCCGAGCGCAGTGCCGGCAGATGCGAGCAGCAGCTGCAGGCTGAGCGCAACGCCAACGACGGCCACTCGCCACCTCAGCTGTCCCACGAGACCCTCCCGAAGTCGAGGATCCCGGTGGTCAGGTTGCCAAGTCCGCGCAGGCCGGGCCGCACCAGCCACCAGCTGGTCGGGTACGACCACGGGATGAGCGGCGCCATGTTGTCGACGTAGTCATCGACGTCGCGATAGGCGGCCGCCTGCGCCGTATCGCCCGCCGCCGCCGAGGCGGCTTCAAGCAGCTCCACGAAGGTCGGATCCGTCCAACCGCCGTAGTTGCTGGCGGCATCGGGCAGCAGGAGGAGGCTGTACAGGGCATACGGCGACGGGTAATCGGCGATCCAGTTGATGGTGAAGATGTGCGGCGGCTCCGTTTCGAGCGCGCGCAGGTAGTCGCCGAACTCCATCCCCTCGACCGTGATCTGCACCCCGAGCTCATCCCGCCAGGTTGCGACCGCGGGGCCGACACCAAGGCCGACGTCCGCGACCGTGATCACGCCGAGGTCATCACGATCGAGGTAGCCGGCTTCGTCGAGCAGGCGGCGGGCGGTATCGGGGTTGAAGGGGTAGTCGTCAGCCAATCCGTCGGGCCAGAGCGCGGGTGGGACGACGCTGGAAGCAGGGGCGCCGCCGGCACCCTCGGCGAGAGGAACCAGCCGCTCGCGATCGAGTGCAGCCGCGAATGCGACCCGCACCCGGAAGTCGTCGAATGGCGGCCGGCTGGTGTCGAAGCCGAAGTACTGCACGTTCAGGCTGGCGGCCTCGTGCAGGGCGGGCCCGAAGTCAGGGTCGTAGGCGATCCAGCTGGCGGCGAACGAGCTGACGCCGGCGAGATCGACCTGGTCCTCCGCGTAGGCGGCCACGCTGTCGCTCTCGACCTGGGTGATCCATTCGACGGTCGTGATCGGCGGTGGGCCGGCCACGTACTGCTCATTGGCCGCGAGGCTCAGGCTGGTGTCGCTCAGGCTTTCGACGACGTAGGGGCCAGATCCCACGAACCCGTCCACCGTCTGCCAGTCAGGGCTGGCATCGGCCGAGGCAGGCACGACGAAGGCGGTCGGCGTGGCGGCGATGGCTGGGAAGTAGCCGGCCGGGTGGCGAAGCTCCACGACCAGGGTCGTGGCATCCACGGCCTGGATGCCCACCGCATTCTCCGGGCCCCCGCTCAGGCGCTCGGGTGCGCCGCGGATGACGCTGAGCACATCGGGAGCCGTTGTGCCTGTGGCTGGATCCAGGATGCGCAGCCAGGATCGGCGAACGTCCTCGGCTCCGAGCGGCGACCCGTCTGAGAAGCGCAAGCCGTCGCGCAGGCTGAAGGTGTAGGTGCGGCCGTCGTCGCTCACCTCCCAGGACTCGGCGAGCGATGGATATGGCTCCCCGTTTTCGTCGAGCCGGGTAAGCCCCGCGTACAGCTGGAGGAGTAGCTGGACGTCCGCGGCGTCGCTGATGCGGGCCGGGTCGAGCGTCTTCAGATCCCCGCCGAGGTATCGCAGCACGTCGTCGGCAGCTTGGGTCGGCTGCGGCGTCAGGGGGAAATTGAGGACCATCGCGAGCACGACGAGCCCGACCGCCAGGCGGGTCCACCAGCCCGCTGAGCTCAGGCGGGGCATGCGAGGCTAGTATACGGGCCCGTGCAGCAGCCCCATGAGCATCGCTTCCGGCCCCAGCCGGCGGGCAGCCTCACCCTTCGCCAGTTCGTCGAGTCGCTGCGCCGCTGGACGCCGGAGATGCGCCAGATCGCCCAGATCGCGCTGACACGCACGGAGGCAGAGCGCAGCAGCTACCTGCAGGGGTTCCACGCCAAGCACCACGAGCGGGAGCCGCGCGCGATTGACTCGTTCGTGCGCTGGGCCTACTCCGACCCTCGCCTGGACCATGTTCCGGCGCTGATGGCCGAGCTCGAACGGGCCGATGAAGAGTACGCCGCGGCACTTGAGCACGAGGCTGATGTCCTGGTCCGGATGCGTGCTGAGGGCAAGACGCCGGCACAGCGCGTTCACGACTACCTGATGCTGCTGGGCATGGAGGGCGCGGAGCCGGTGCGCATGGCGATCGCCTCGCTCCTGCCTCCTGGGATCGGTGACGCCGCGATCGTGGCCACCATCCGGCAGATGCGCCGGCGCTGGTTGGAGCTGTACGGCGACGATCCCTTCTTCGGCGAGGACTGACCTCTCACTGAGGCCGCTCGCGAAGGCGGGCCACCGTGCCCGCCTTCGTATACTCGCTCGGCAATCGAACCGTCGAGTGAGGCTTGTTCCGAGGAAGTCAGGGTCGCCTACCGGCGCGCATCGCCGCCCTGGTCTTCGTGCTGCTCGCGATCGGCGCGTCTGTGCCCGCGCGCGTGGCCGCGCATGCCGAGCTCGTCTCGTCGGATCCGGCGGCCAACGCCGTCCTGGCCGAGGCGCCTGATGCCCTGAGCCTCGTTTTCAGCGAGGCGATCGATGGTCCTTCCGCCACGGTCACCGTGCTCAACACGCGTGGGACGGTGATGCCGGGCATCGGGCCGCTGGCGGTCGACGCGGCAGGCACCACCGCCACCGTGCCGCTCTCGACCCTCACGCAGGGGACCTATACAGTCAGCTATCAGGTCACGTCGGCCGTCGACGGACACGTGACCAGCGGGATCTTCGCGTTCCTGATCGACCCGACCGGCACGCAGCCGCCCCCGGCAACAGAGAGCAGCTCGACATCGCTCTCGTCCGGACTGGAGGTCGTGGCCGCTCGCTGGCTGGCACTGGCGGCGGCGCTGGCCCTGACGGGGATCGTGATCTTCTGGCTCTTTTCTGCGCGGCCGGCGCTGGCCGCCACTCGCACGTCGGAGGTGGCGGCTCCCTGGGGCGCGATCGGGACCGCGGCCGTGGCAGCGTTGTTGGGGCTCGTCCTGTATCTCAACCTGGCCGCGCGCCCGATCATCGCCTCCGGCGGTCATCTGGGCCACGGCAGCTCCTTCCCGCTGGACTTCGCCGGACCGTTCGGATGGACGCCGTTCGCGATCGCGATGCGGGTGGCGATGTTCGGCGCGCTCGCGGCATTCGTTCTGGCGGCGGCGCACTGGGTGGCCCACGACGAAGCGCGACGTCGCGAGCTGCCGGCGCCGCTGGCCGCCGATCGCGGATGGCTGGCCGTGATGCTGGCTGCCGGCACGCTGACACTGGCCGGGATGAGCTTCGCCGGCCATGCCGCGGCGCTGGGCGGGCCGCTGCTTGCCATCATCGATCTGGTGCACCTGCTGGGCGTGGCAGCCTGGATCGGAACGCTCGCCGGCCTCTTCCTCCTTGTCCTGCGCGCCAGGCCTGCGGTCGCTGAGGCATTGCGCCGGCACTCGCGCCTTGCCCTGGTGGCCGCGCCGGTCGTGGTGCTGTCTGGCCTCGCCAACTCGCCGCTCGTGCTCGGCGACGCGCGGGAGCTGGTGGCGAGCGGCTACGGCAACCTGCTGCTCTCCAAGGCCCTCCTTTTCTGCGTGGCGGTAGGGATCGGCGCC
>DASSCW010000041.1:0-4121 GCA_035697465.1 Candidatus Limnocylindria bacterium
CCTTCGAGATCGCCATGAGCTTCAACGCGCTGCCCGTCTTCGAGAACGCCGACGAGCTGCGGGCCGCCCTCCCGATGAACGACTGGCACGGCAGCCGCTCGACCGTCTTCATCCACCTCACTACCCGCTGGGCGGTGTGGAGCAACATGGTCCGCAACTGGATGGGCCAGGAGACTGCCGCGGCGCCTGTGCTCGGGCCTGAGGCTCCACAGAAGGTCGAGGAGGAACCGATAGAGCGGCCAACCCCCGCCGAGCTGCCGGACCCGCAGGATCCGGAGGCGTCGAGTGACCGGGGATAGCCCGCCGCCCGAGCACCACCACCCCGAGCATCCGACCGGCCCGCACGAGCACGGCCACTCCATCTATGAGCCGGGCGAATTCCTGGACGCGCCGCCGGACGAGACTATCGCTGAGGCAGAGGTCAGCCTCCAGCGGCGCCTGCTGAACTGGCGAACCATCGGCTCCATCATCTTCGCGCTGGTCCTGGTCTTCTTCCTGTTCCGCGTCGTCCTGAACGTGGACTTCAGCCAGACGGTGGAATTGGTCAGATCCGCGATCCCCGCCTACCTCTTGGCGGCCTTCGTCGTGTACTACCTGACCTTCCCGCTGCGCGGGCTGCGTTGGTGGCTGGTGCTGCGGAACGTCGGCACCCACGTGCGGTACGGCGACGCGACCGAGATCCTCTTTCTGTCGTGGTTCGTCAACTGCCTCGTGCCGGCCAAGCTGGGCGACCTGTACCGCGCCTACCTACTGCGGGCCACGTACGCGGCCTCCGTCTCGAAGACGGTGGGCACCGTGTTCCTGGAGCGGGTAGCGGACGTCATCCTCATCTTCGGGCTGGCCCTGGCGGCCGGCTTCTGGAGCTTCCGCGGCCGCAACCGCCCGGAGGTCGACGCCCTGTTCCTCGCCGGATTCGTGCTGGTGACCGCCCTCGTCATCTTCGTCGTCGTGCTCCGCTACTTCGGCGCGCACCTGACGCGATTCCTGCCCGCCAGCGTGGCCGACCTGTATGAGCGCTTCCACGAGGGCAGCACGGGCGCCATGCGCCCCTGGGTGCTCCTCCAGCTCGGCGCGATCACGGCGGCGGTGTGGCTGCTCGAGGGCGCGCGCGTCTTGTTCGTGATCCAGGCGCTCAACCTGCCAGCCGTCCACGAGCTGGGGATCACCTCTGCGATCTTCGTGGCGCTGTGCGCGTCGCTGCTGACGGCCATACCGCTCACGCCGGGCGGCATCGGCTTTGTGCAGGGAGGCATCGTGCTGGTGTTGACCAGCTTCTACGGCGTGCCAGCGGAAGAGGCGACGGCCGTGGCGCTCGTCGACTTCGTGATCAGCACGCTGAGCGTGATCGTGATCGGCGGCATCGTGTACGCCTTCTCCAACAAGGTCCGTCAGGCGCACGGGAGCCCCAGCCTGACCTAATCGGTACCTTTGGGTCATTGGAACCCACGCCGCCGACTGCGATCCTGCGGTTGCTCGGACGCACCACCGGAGCCCTTTCTCGGTGAGCGTCCTTCCGCACGGACGTAGGTGCATGACGCTTCAAACGCCGCGGTCCTTCAACAGCTGGCTGCGTGGCCAGCTGAAGGAAAAGAAGATGAGCCAACGGCAGCTCGCGCTGCAGTCGGGCGTCGACCATTCGACGATCTCGCGGCTCATCAAGGGCGACCGCATGCCATCCCTGGGCACCGCCACCAAGTTGGCGCGTGGCCTGCGCGAGATCCACGACGAGGGTGAGGGACCGGCGTACTTCGCCAGTCAATCGGCCCGGCAGACGCTGCCCACCGCCCGCGTCGAGTACGCGCTCCGCGCCGATGAGAACCTGACCGAGGCAGACGTGCGCGAGCTGATGCAGGCCTACATCGGGGTCCGCAGCCGCCGTCAGCGCGAGAACGGGCAGACAGCACCGACCAACGGCAATGGCGGCAGCTCGTACGAGATGGCCAGCGGCCGCCGTTCCTGATTCCTTCCCCCTGCTGAGGCCCGGGTACTGTCCACCCGGGCCTTCTTCATGCCCGTTCGCCGCGGGCATTTAGGCTGGTGCCGCGGCCGACGCCGGTGCGCGTTGAGCGCCGCGAGGTGCGGAAAGCCTTCGGCTGCAGTGTTGGCAGGGTGATGGCGCCGCCGTACAGCAGCCGTGCCCGCCGCATGTTGACCGCGTCGTAGCCCTCGTCGACGCCCGGCGTCTCCATCATGAAGGCGGTCCGCTGCGCCAGCCGTGGGTCGCGCAGGAAGGCCGCCAGGCCCACCGGACCGATCTTCCCGGCGCCCAGGTGCTCGTGCCGGTCATTGCGGCTGCCGAGCGCCGAGCGCGAGTCGTTCAGGTGCACCAGCGCCAGCCGGTCGAGGCCGATCAGCGCGTCGAATCGATCCAGCAGCTCCGTGGCGGCCTCCGGAGTCGAGATGTCGTGGCCGGCGCCCCACAGGTGCGCCGTATCCAGGCAGAACGCAAGCCGGGCGCTCTGGGACGAGTCCGCGCCCTCCAGGATCGCCGCCAGGTCCTCGATCCGGGAGCCCAGGTTGTCGCCGCCGCCGGACGAGTTCTCGAGGACCAGCACGACGCTCGGCGGTGACTCGGCCAGGACGGCGTTGACGTTGTCGGTGATGCGGCGGATGCCGGCCTCATGACCGCCGCCACGGTGCGAGCCGATATGGGTGTTCACGTAGCGCGCGCCGAACGCCGGGGCACGCTGCATCTCGAACAGCAGGCCGTCGCGGCTCTGGGAGGCGAACGGCTCGGCACTGCCGGCGAGATTGATCAGGTAGCTGGCGTGGATGGCGACGGGCGCGATGTCATGGGCGGCCAGGTAGGCGACGAACTCCGCCGCGCGAGCAGGCGGCTCAGGGCGGCGCCGCCAGGCCGTGGGGTTGTCGCTGAAGATCTGCAACGCCGTGGCGCCGATTTGCCGCGCTCGTCGGGCGGCCTTCATCACCCCGGCCGCCACCCCAAGGTGGATCCCGACGCGGGGAGCGCCGTCTGGCCAGGTGAGCCGCCGGCGGGGCTCCGGGCGGGAGGTTCGTCGCTGCAAGGCCCGAACCGTAGCAGCCGAGACCGTGACCCCGAAGGTCCTGGTACCTGCGGTGCCCAGCGTCAACGGCGCTTCCTATCCGTTAGCGAACCAGACCGATGCAGACATCTCCCAGCCCCCCAGCCCGCGGCGTGACACAGGTACCGCCCGGTCCTATACAGGAGTTGCCCATGCAGCCCGGGTGAATGCATCGGGGGCGGGCCTCATGGGGGGAATCGTGGCGGGGTCTTCCGCAGCACCGGGAGGCCCCGTCGCCATGTCCGGCTCATCCGCATGACTGCGGCGGCAGTGCTAGCGTGGGCCTATGTCGACCGATACGGACGAGGACATGTCGCTCGAGGCCGGTGAGGGCCGCCGAGCAGATCTGCTGACCATCGGCCTGCTGGTGTTCTTCGTTGGGCTGCTGCTTGTCGTGGCCGCGCTGCTGGTTTTGCCCCTGATCTTCCCGAGCTGATCAGCCGCTGCCCACCACGGGCTCGATCAGCCCGTACGACCCGTCGCTGCGCCGGTAGACGACGCAGATTCGCTCGTTCTCCGCGTTGAGGAAGACGAAGAAGGTGTGGCCCAGCTCTTCCATGCGGGTGATCGCGTCCTCCTCGAACATCGGCACCATGTCGACGCGCTTGATGCGCACGACCGATGGTCCGGGCTCCTCCGCCTCGGCGGCCTCGCCATCGTCCGCCACGCTCCCTTCAGCCTCGCGCACCAGGACGGTGCGAGCCTCGTCATGGTCGCGCTCGCGCACGCGGCGCGGCCGCGTCTTGCTGCGGACGACCTGCCGCTCCAACTTGTCGAGCAGCGCGTCGATGGCCGCGATGGGGTTCGGGCCTGACGACGCCGATCGGATCACGCTCCCATTCGACACCAGCGTGACCTCCGCGACGTACGACTCATCGATCGCGCGCGAGGCATGGGCGATGAGCTCAACGGTGGCCTCTGCATCGGGATGCGCGACGCGATCCAGGCGGCGCAACTTCCGATCGATCCGGGCTCGCGTGTCCTCAGTGAGCTCGAGGTTCCGTGCGTTGACCGTGGTCTTCACGTGCCCCTCACCGTGCTGGGACCTAACGGTAGCACCCGCATCGCGACCGGATC
>DASSCW010000042.1:0-15134 GCA_035697465.1 Candidatus Limnocylindria bacterium
GGCCCTTCAGATACACAACCGAACGGCCGCGACGCCGGA
Source organism: Candidatus Limnocylindria bacterium (assembly GCA_035697465.1). Lineage (GTDB taxonomy): Bacteria > Chloroflexota > Limnocylindria > QHBO01 > QHBO01 > DASSCW01. Next base: position 40 of record DASSCW010000042.1, read on the forward strand.
GGAGCCCACCGTGGACGCCCACTGACGCAAGTCGGGAGAGAAGCTCGTTCGCCGTCGACGCATCGGCGAAAACGAACTCGATGTGCGTGCCGCTCGCCCCCAGCGAGATCGAGGCATTCAGCACGGCGCCGCGGAGGAACGCCCGACGATCGCAGGCCTTCGCATCGGTCCAGACGAGGCCCCTCTCCGCTGAGCGATCGAGCACGACCCGCAGGTGGCGGCGTGCGCCCGCCGCCCGGGGCGCGGTCGAGCCGCTGACCGCGGGCATCGGTCCCTCCGCGCGGACGCCAACCGAGGCGGCCAGCTGCACAGCGACCCGCGCCGTGGCGTGGTCGAGTGTGCGGATGCTGGCATCCCTCGCGCGCGATCCGGTGCGGCCGAACAGCAGCCCGGCCAGCTCCGCCCGCCGGCAGCAGACACGCGCCGGTTGGATGCGGGCGAGCTCGCCCTTCAGCTCGGTGGCGACCAGCATCGGGTCAGACTGCGTTCGCCGCCGGGCGCCGAACCCGACGTGAGCGGACGCGTTCGGTGCGCTCCTCCTGGTGCAGGCGCATCAGCGCGCCCGCCAGCTTGGCCGCGTCATGCCGGTGCGCGTTGCCGAGGTCGACGATGTCCTCCTCGATCACGGTCACCGGCAGCTCTTCCAGGCGCCGCTCGTCCACCTTGACTGGCTCCCCCAGCCAGCCTTCGGGTCGGCGCGCGGCGTGGTTTCGGTTGAGCAACGCGTAGTCGAACATCTGGTCGCCGACGTGGTGGAACAGCGCCTCGAGGTGCGCTGCGGCCGTGAAGGATCCCGTCTCGCCGGGCTGGGTGGCCACGTTGCAGACGTACACGCGCACGCCGTTCGCCGCCGCCACGGCGTCGCGGATGTCGCTGATCAGCAGGTTCGGCAGGACGCTCGAGAAGAGGCTGCCCGGCCCGATCACGATCATGTCCGCTTCCAGGATGCGCTCCAGCGCTTCAGGGCTGGCGCGGACGTCATCCGGCTCGATGGTGACCTGCGTGATCGGCTCGTCGGCGTGGCTGATCGCGACCTGGCCATACAGGTGCCGGCCGGATTCCAGGATGGCGCCGAGGTTGAGCGGCACGCTGGTGGCAGGCAGGACCTGGCCGCGTACCGCCAGCACCCGGTTCGACTCGCGGACCGCCTCCTCGAAGTCACCGGTCACCGCCGTCATGGCGGCGATGAACAGGTTGCCGAAGGCGTGGTCGTCCAGGCCAGAGCCAGGCGGGAAGCGGTACTGCATGAGCTGGGTCATCAGTGGCTCGGCATCTGCGAGCGCCGCGATGCAGTTCCTGATGTCGCCCGGCGGCACGATGCCCAGCTGCTGCCGAAGGCGGCCCGACGATCCGCCGTCGTCCGCGACGGCAACGATGGCGGTGATGTTGGCCGAGTAGCCTTTCAACCCGCGCAGCAGGACGGAAAGTCCCGTCCCACCGCCCATGGCCACGATGCGCGGCCCGCGGGAGAGGTAGCGCTTCGTGTACAGCACCTCGAGGACCGAGTCGCCGCGCGCCACGAACGGCGACACGATGCTGCGCATCAGCCCCCATACGCCGATTCCGGTGATGCCAAGGCCGATGGCGAAAAAGACGACGCCGCGAAGGGTGCGATCCAGCCCCGCGCCGGTCAGCGTGAAGATGAATGAGTCCTCGGGAAGGTTGCGGTAGATCACCACCAGCAGAATTGCCGCCCCCAACGCCAGCATGGTGATCCCCAGGAACACGAGGAGCAGCCAGCGCTTCAGGCGCATGCCCGGGTAGAGCCAGCGCGGGATCGAGATCCCTCTCACTTCTCGAGCTCCCTGTGGAAGACGGCAACCGATGCGTCGTCGACGTCGCGCAGCCGGCTGGCCAGCTCCTCCGCCAGTGCGATCGAGCGGTGATGGCCGCCCGTGCAGCCCAGGGCTACCGTCAGCCGGCCCTTGCCCTCGGCCCGATACGCCGGCACGGTCAGTCTCAGCAGCTCCGCGACCAGATCCAGGAAGCGCCCCGCTGCCGGCTGGTTCAGCACGAAGTCACGGACCGGCGGCTGCAGCCCGGAGAGGGGCTTCAGGTCCGGGACGTAGAACGGGTTGGTCAGGAAGCGGACGTCGAAGACGAGGTCCGCTTCGAGGGGGATCCCGTACTTGAAGCCGAACGTGATGATGTCGATCTGGATCGCGGTGGCGGCGCCGTCACGCGGCAGCAGGGCGAAGAGCCGCTCCTTCAGCTGAGGGATGGACAGCTCGCTGGTGTCGATGATGTGGTCCGCCAGCTCGCGCGTCTCGGCCAGCCGCCGCCGCTCCTCGGTGATGCTGGCCTGGACGCCGCTCCGCTCCTGCAGCGGGTGCCGGTGGCGCGTCTCGCTGTAACGACTCACCAGGGCGCTGTCGCTGGCCTCAAGGTAGAGGACCTGGATCGCCATCTTCCTCGCGTTCAGGTTGCTGCGTGCTTGCCGAATGGCCGGTGCCGGATCGCCGGCCCGGATGTCGAGCATCAACCCAACCCGCAGGTAGCGATCCGGCTCGGTTTCGCGGAGGGCCAGGAATCCCTCAAGCAGCTCCGGCGGCAGGTTGTCGACGCAGTAGTAGCCGAGGTCCTCCAGGACCTTGGCCGCTTGGCTCTTTCCGGCACCGGACAGCCCGCTGATGATCACGAGCTGGGCTTCCGCGATCGAGGGTCGCGCGGGCTTGGCGCGGCGCGTGGCCTCGCCTGCCGTCGCCGTTGACACTCGCGCTCGCGCCATGCTCCGATCCAAGCCGTGGGTGCCTTCGAGTATAGCCTCGGGATTCACCCCATCAGGCCGCGAGCGAGGCCCGCGACGACGCTGGTGCTGCTGGCGCGCAGTGCCGCCAGGTCGTAGCCGCCCTCGAGCGTGAGTGCCACGCCACCGAGCTCGAGCCGCCGGGCGACCTGGCCGAGGGCGTTCGCCACCGTCCCAAATCCCTCGTCGGTGACCCGCAGCATCGCCAGCGGGTCGGCCTCGTGCGCGTCGAAACCGGCGGACACCAGGATTGCCTCGGGCGCGAAGTCTTCGACCGCCGGCAGCAGCTGCGTCAGCCAGGCGTCCGTGAACGCCTGGTCGCCACTCCCCGCCGGGAGCGGCACGTTGTGCTTCGTGCCGATCGCCGGTCCGCTCCCCCGCTCGATCGGCGAGCCGGTGCCCGGGTAGTAGGGCCACTGGTGGGTCGACGCGTAGCACAGGTCCGGGTCGGCATCGAACAGGTCCTGCGTCCCGTCGCCATGGTGCACGTCCCAATCGACGATGGCGATCCGCTGGGCAAGGCCATTGGCCCGCAGCGCGGCCGCGGCGATCGCGATGTTGTTGATCAGGCAGAAGCCGGCGGCGCGCTCTTCGGAGGCGTGATGACCTGGTGGCCGTACGACGGCGAAGGCCACGGTTGCCGCTCCCCGGGTTGCTGCGGTCGCGGCGCCGATGGTGGCTCCAGCGGCGAGACGTGCCGCGCGCATCGAGCTCTTCGCCACGTGCGTGTCGCCATCGATCCACCCGCCTCCACGGCTCGCCGCGTCATCCAACGCCGCGATGTACCACGGCGCGTGGATCCGTTCGAGGTCCTCGGTGCTCGCCGCTTCGACCCGCGGCCGATGCAGCTCAATGCCGAGCGCGGCGGCGGCGTCCTCGACTCCCTGCACCACCGCGCCCAGACGCTCGGGTCGTTCGGGATGGCCGGCCGACCCGTGCCCGGACATACCGTCGTCGGTCAGCAGCGCGATCTGGGCGGCGTCCGGCATCGGGCTACCGCTTGAAGAGGCGGATGATCAGCAGCGATCCCTCGAACAGCAGGAACATCACCCCTGACAGGATCAGCGGCGAGATCGGGTCGCCACCCGGCGTCAGCACGATGGCGAACAGCACGATGGCGAGCAACGCCCATCGGCGCCGGCTGGCGATCCGCCGGTAATTGAGGACACCCACCCTGGCCAGGCCGATGAGCACGATCGGGAACTCGAGCACCAGGCCGAAGGCCAGCATCATGGTGGTGACGAAGCCGATGTACCCGTCGATCGTCAGCATCGGCGTGGCGAGGCCCACGGAGAAATCGAGCAGGAAGCGCAACGTATACGGGATGACCAGGTAGCCGATGAGCACGCCGGTCGCGAACAGCAGCAGGGCCGCGCCGATCACCGGCCACACGTAGCGTCGTTCGCGTGGGGTGAGGCCTGGGCCCACAAACCGCCACAACTGGATCAGGATCACCGGCATCGCCATCGCGATCCCCAGGAAGCCCGCGATCTTGAGCTGCGCGGTCAACGCGTCCGCTGGCGCCGTGAAGATCAGCGTCTGGTACTCGTCGGGGAGCCGGTCGCGGAGGATCACGAGCACGGTTCGCGATAGGAGGAAGCCGACCACGGCGGCAGCGAGGACGCTGAACACGATCACGATCAGGCGCCGGCGGAGCTCCTCGAGGTGCTCCACCAGGGTCATGGTCGTGTGGTCATCGGTCACGGTCGGTCACCGGTGGGCTGCAGCGCGCAGCGGTGCGGGCGGATGCGCCTGCCCGCTGGTTGGGGACGGGTGCCGGCGGCCGATCGGGCCGTCGATGGCTCCGTCAGTCGGTGTCGGTGCGGTCGGCTGCGGCAGGCGGTCGCGCAGCCGCGGACTTCTTGTCCCCGCGGATCGACTCCTCGAGGTCGTTGGAGGCCTTGCGGAACTCCTTGACGCCCCGGCCGATGGCATTGCCGATGTCCGGCAGCTTGCCGGGCCCGAAAACGATCAGTACGACCACGAGCAGGATGATGAGCTCAGGCCAGCCGATTGGTCCCATTCGAAAACGACCCCTCGTGCATGGGCGGGGCGGAACTGTGCACTAGGCGGGCAGTGTAGCACCGACCTCAGCCATCGCCTCCTGCCAGCGCCCGGCGGCCGCGGCAACCGACGCCTTCCAGTTTCCCTCTGCGAACTCGCCCGCAATGCCGCGGCTCACGTTCACCAGACCCGGCGCCTGGGTGCCATGGCACGCACGCACCGCGACCTGCAGATCGCCGCCCTGCGCGCCGATCCCCGGCACCAGGAACGCGGGGCCGGGAACCGCGCGCCGCAGCGCGCCGAGCTCGGCGGGTGCGGTGGCCCCCACCACCAGGCCAACGCGTGGTTCCGGCCAGCGATTCGCGACCCAGTTCGCCACGCGCTCGGCCAGCGACATCTGCCCGCCATCGCCGGTCACGGTCAGGTGCTGGAGCGTGCCGGCCGATGGATTGCTGGTCCGCGCCAGGACGTAGACGATTCGATCCGGGAAGGCCAGGAATGGGTCGATCGCGTCTTCGCCCAGGTACGGCGATAGGGTCACGCCGTCGACGTCGAGCGCCCCGAACAGCGCGGCCGCCTGTCGCTCGGCCGTCGAGGAGAGGTCGCCCCGTTTCGCGTCGGCAATGATCGGCAGGTCGGCGGGCACGTCCGCGCGAAGTCGCTCGAGCGCCGCCCATCCGGCGGACCCGAACGCCTCGAAGAAGGCCACGTTCACCTTGACCGCCGTCGCCATCGGCCCGGCAGCCTCCAAAAGGCCGCGCGCGAAGGTCTCGATGCCCTGGACGTCCCGGGTGAGGTCTTCGGGGAGCGCGTCCGGATGAGGATCAATGCCCAGGCACAACGGCGAGCCCAGGCGACCGAGGCGCTCCCTGATCCGATCGACCGGCGGCGTGGTCATCTCGCGGCCACCGTCGTGGCCACCTCGATGGCGGCCCGTTCCCCAGCCTGCCGCGCGAGCCGGCGCGCAGCCAGCGGGCTCACGTCGGCAGTGGCGAAGTCGAGCACCCGCAGCCTCAGTCGTGCCTCTCCCTGGAACGTATCGCGTTCGAGCGTCCCCACCAGGTCGAGCAGGCTCCCCTCTTCCGGCAATGAGCGGTCCGCGGGCGTCCCGAAGGCGATCGCGTCAAAGGTCTCCGCGCCCCGCAGCATCCGGAAGGTGGCATGCCTTCCATCGGCGCCAACTCGTCTGGCGTCGCCAACGCGCAGCCCGGTCACCGCCAGGACAGGCTCCACATGCCCAGGCCCAAAGGGCGCGAGCCGGTCGATCTCGTCGGCCAGCGACCAGTTCAGGTGGGCTGCCGGCAGGACGAGGTCGATAGCCACCCTCCCGGCTGGGTGGACCTGCTGCCGCGGGTCCGCCGGGAACGGGCGCGGCAGGTTTTCAAAGGCAGTTGCGAACGCGTCCCAACCAGACGGTGCCACGCTGAAACCGCCCGCTCCCGCGTGACCGCCGCGCTTGATCAGCAGGTGCGCGCACGCTTCCAGGGCCGCCGCGGCGTGGAAGTCATCCGGGCATCGCACCGAGCCGCGCAGCTCGTCGCCGGCAGGTGCCGCCACCGCCACCGGGCGCCCGAGCACCTCCGCCAGTCGGCCGGCGATCAGCCCTACGATCCCCGGCGCCCAGGCATCGCTACGCAGAGCGATGGGCCCGGTGCCAGCACGATCGGCGGCCAGCGTCAGCGCCTCCTCGACAGCGACGGCGGTCAGCTCCCTGCGCGATTGATTCACCGCCTCCAGCTGCTCGGCCATTCGATCAGCGTCCTCGGTGCTCTCCTCCATGAGCAGCGAGATCGCGAGCTCCGCTTCGGCAATGCGTCCGGCGGCGTTGATGCGCGGCGCGACGCCGAACGCCAGGTCACGCGCCGTCGGCAGATCCGGTCGGTCGCAGGCGCGGGCAAGGAGTGCTCGCAATCCGGCCCGCCGTGTCGTGGCCAAATCGGCCAGCCCCAGCCGCACGATGGCGCGGCTCTCGCCCGTCATGGGCGCCAGGTCGGCAATCGTCCCGATGGCGGCGATGCCGGCCAGGTCGGCGACGTGCATGCCGCGTCGCGCCAGCAGCGCCGAAGCGAGCTTGTAGGCGAGGCCGGCGCCGGTCAGATCCGGATCCGGATAGGCGCAATCCGGCCGGTGTGGATCGACGACTGCCACCGCGCGCGGCAGCGCTCCGGACGGAAGGTGGTGGTCCGTGACGATGACATCCAGCCCCAGGCCCCGCGCGATCTCGACTTCCGACGCGTTCGCGATCCCGCAGTCGCAGGTGACGATCAGGCTGACGCCCGCACCGGCCAGCCGCCGCAGGCCGGCGGCCGAGAGGCCGTATCCCTCGGCCAGCCGTGACGGAACGTGCCGCACCGCCTCCGCGCCGAGCGCGCGCAGCGCGATCGCCCAGACGACCACCGCCGTCATGCCATCGGCGTCGTAGTCGCCCCAGATTGCGATCCGCTCCCCCGCGTCCAGGGCACGTTCGAGGCGCTGCAGCGCGACGTCGGCATCGGCCATCAGGGAGGCGTCGTGGAGCCCGGCCATCCCCGCTTCGAGGAACGCGGTCAGCTGCGCGTCATCCCGGAAGCCCCGTCGCCCGAGCAGCGTCGCCACTGGACGGCCAAAACCGGCAAAGGCCGGTGGATCGAGCAGCGGCTCGGGGAGGTGCCACTCCAGTCGCGGTTCGATCACCCGGCCATGGTAGTCCGGCGGGACTTACCGATTGCTTACGCAGCGGTTACCGGCTCAGCGGCTCAGCGACTGAGGGGCTTGACCCGCGGTCCGCTTGGCCGCGCCTTGCGGTTTGCATCCCACTCGTACCAGGCCACCAGCAGCTGGCTGGCGTTGAAGATCGACGAGTAGGTGCCGCTCACCACGCCGAGCAGCAGGGCCAGGGTGAAGGTGCGGATCGTGATCGGGCCCAGCAGCAGCAGGGCTGACAGCGTGACCACCACGGTCAGGCTGGTGATGATCGACCGCCCGAGGGTCTGCAGGATCGAGTGGTTGACGATCGCACCGAACGGCTCCCCCGCGTGACGAATGCGATTCTCGCGAATGCGGTCGAACACGACGATTGTGTCGTGCACGCTGAATCCGATGATCGTCAACAGCGCGGTCACGAACAGGGCGTCGAACTCGACGCCGAAGAAGTAGCCAAGGATCGCGAAGATGCCGACCACAACGATCACGTCGTGCAGCAGCGCCACGATCGCGGCACTGCCAAAGCGGAAGCCGAACCGAATCCACAGGTAGACCAGGATGAACAGCTCGCCCACCACGATCAGGATCACCGAGGAGCGGACGAGCTCGGAGCCGATGAGCGGGCCAACCGTCGTCACGCTCCGCGGCCGCCCACCCTCCGCCTCCCCGAACTGAGAGACCAGCTCGCGCTCGATCTCGGCGAACTCGGTGTTCTCCGGGATGGGCGCCGGCGTCGCGGTGGGGGTGGGTGCCGGCGTGCCCGTCGGGGACGGGGACGGAGTGGGCGTGCCTTCAGGCGTTGGACTCGGGGTCCCCAACGGGGTGGCGCTCGGTGATGGACTTCCAGCCGCTCCGCTTGCCGAGGGTGCCAGCGAGAAGCTCGGCAGCGGCGTCTGCGGCGGCAGGAGGCCTACCGGCTCGGTCCGAATCTCGAGGTAGCCATCGGGAAGCTGCCGGACGGTGGCTTCCGGGTGACCCAGCTCGACAAGCGCTGCCTGCACCTCGGCCGGGGTCGGGTCATCGGCGTATCGGACCTGCCACACCGTCCCACCGGTGAAGTCGACGGATGGCTTGAGGCCGCCGAGGACGATGAAGACCAGCCCTGGGATCGTGATCAGGGCGCTGAAGAGGAAGTACCAGCGGCGCTTGCCGACGATGTCGAACATCAGCTCAGCGCTCCACGTGATAGAGCTCGATGCGGCGGCCCCAGTCGGTCCGGACCACGTAGCGCAGCATGGTGCGCGTGACGGTGACGGCGCTGAACATGGAGACGGCCACACCGATGATCAGGACCAGCGCGAAGCCCCTGACCACGGTCGTGCCCTGCCAGTAGAGCCAGCCCGCAACCAGCATCGAGGACACGTTCGAGTCGAGGATGCTCGACCAGGCGCGGTTGAACCCCGCCTCGATTGCCGGCACCAGCGTCTTGCCTGCGCGGATCTCCTCCTTCATCCGTTCGAAGATGAGGATGTTGGCGTCCACCGCCATACCGATGCTGAGGATGAAAGCGGCCACACCCGCGAGGGTCAGCGTCACCCCGATCAGCCGGAAGATGGCGTAGGTGACCAGGGTGTAGAAGATCAGCGCCCCGGCGGCCAGCACGCCCGGTAACCGGTAGAAGGCGACCATGAAGATCAGGACCAGGAGGAGGCCGATGCCGCCCGCCACGAGCGCCTGGGCCAGGAAGTTCGCACCGAGGGTCGGCTCGACGCGGTCGAATCCCTGCTCCTGCAGCGCAACCGGCAGGGCACCGAAGCGCAGCGTGTTGTAGAGGTTCGTGCGCTCAGCCTCGCCCGCCGCGCCCGCCGCGCCGACCGTGATGACGGTCGTGCCGCCGCAGATGGCCTGGTTGATGTCGGGGTTGATGATGATCTCGCCGTCGAGCGCGATCGGGCCCTTCTGGTTCACGTGCGTGGTCGTGAAGTCGCACCAGATCTGGGAGCCGCGGCTCCTGAGGTTGAAGACGACGGCCAGCGAGCCGCGATCAGTGGTCGGCGCCACGCTGCCCGGATCGATCTCGCCACCGTTGAAGAGCTCGCGCACCGTGCCGGCGGCGAGCAGCGGAGCGATATCCGTTCCTTCCGTCAGGCTCTGCCCCTGCGGGTCGATGAATTGAAGTTGACCGGTCGAGCCCACCAGGTCGCGGACCTGCTGCTCGTTCTCGACGCCCGGTACTTCCACCACGATCCGGCGCTGGCCGTCACCGCCGACCTCGCTGCGGACCTGGGGCTCGCTGACGCCGATGCCGCCGACGCGCCGCTCGATGATGTTGCGCGCCGTTTCCATCTGTTCGTCGGTCACGGTCTGGCCGGGCAGAGGCTCGACTGCCAGCGTGACCCGCACGCCGCCCTGCAGGTCCAGGCCGAGCACGGTCCGGATGTCGGATCCGGGCAGGTTCGATGGCAGCCACTCCCGTGGAAGGTCGATGTAGGCCGCCACGAGGAAGGTGATGAGGATCACCCACGGGGCGATGCGGCGCCAGGTCATGAAGGCCTATTGAATCCTTTCGCTGGGAGAAGCCGCGTCGCGAGGCGCTCGGGTTGGCGCATGCCGCAGACACGAAACACGCCGCTCGTGGCGGCGGGCCGCGGAATTATAGGTGCGGATCGCGTGCAGCCGCAACGAACGCCTGGTGGACATTCGAACGAGGCGAAGCGTCCCCATTCACACCAGGACCGCGCGATCAGCCCCAACTGGCCCACGAACGGTTCAGAGTCACGTGAGGCGTGAACGACGCCCCTTCATGAGGCGGAGTCACCAAATTGATGTGCTCCTGGTGTGAATTCGGACGCTTCAGCCGCAGCCAATGAGATCGCGTCCTGGACATCGTCTCAGTCGACGGGAAGTCGCTCGCGAAGTGGATCTGAATGAACTGCGTCACGTTCATGCCAGCATGCCTTCGCGGGCGAGGTGCTTCTTCAGAGCCTCCGCGGCCACCTTCCCGACGCCCGGGGTCTCAGCGACCTCTTCCAATGACGCCTCGCGGATGCGGCGCACGGAGCCGAACCTCTTGAGCAACGCCTTCTTCCGCGCCGGGCCAATGCCCGGCACCTCATCGAACACGCTGGCCAGCGCCCGCTTGCCGCGAACGGTGCGGTGGTAGGTGATCGCGAACCGATGTGCCTCGTCGCGAATCCGCTGCACCAGGTAGAGGCCCTGCGACTTCGGTGGCAGCACGATCGGTGCGGCACGGCGTGGCACATACAGCTCCTCGAAGCGCTTCGCCAGGCCGGCCAGCGGCACCTCGGTGAGCTTCAGCTCGTCCATCACGCCCATTGCCGCCGACAGCTGGCCCTTGCCGCCGTCGACGATCACGAGGTCCGGCAGCGCCCAGCCGATGTCCCGCCGCTCCCGATGTCGCCGGTCGCGATCGCCATCGCCGTTGCTCTCAACCGGACCGCTCCCCGCCTCCAGGTCGAGCGGCTCGTCCGGCTGGCCATCGCCCTCCGGCGCCTCCTCGGCGCCGACGGCGGCCAGTGACAGCGCGCCAGTCTCGGAGCGCAGCCGAGATGCGCGGATGAAGCGACGGCGCAGGACCTCGGCCATCATCCGGAAGTCGTCCGGCGTGTCGCCGGATCGGATCCTGAAGCGCCGGTACTCGCGTGGCTCCGGACGGCCATTGACGAAGACGACCATCGAGCCGACCGCCGACGTGCCCTGGATGTTGCTCATGTCGTAGCACTCGATCCGTTCCGGCGGACGCGGCAGCGACAGCGCCATCGAGAGCTGGTCCAGCGCCTCGTCGCGCTTCCCCTCGTCAGCCAGCCACTCCGCCCGTTCCTTGGCGAGCGCCTCCACCGCGTTCTGCGTCGCCAGGGCGACCAGCCGCCGCTTCTCGCCCCGCTCGGCGACGTGGACGTTCACCCGCGAGCCGCGGCGGTCCGAGAGGAAGGCGGCCAATGCATCGGCATCTGCGGGAGCCAGGGGGAGCAGCACCTCGCGCGGCGGCCGCTCGGTCGCCGCGTAGTACAGCTGCAGGAACGAGGTCAGGACCTCGCCATCGGTCGCCTCGCGGGCGTTCTCGACGATGAAGTGCTCCCGCCCGATCATCTTGCCGTTGCGGATGACGAACAGCTGCAGGCAGGCCTCCCCTTCCTCGCGCGCCATGCCGATCACGTCGTACTCGGCACGGCTGAATGCCGCCATCTTCTGCTGCTCCATCGTGCGCTCGACAGCCCGCAGCTTGTCCCGCGCGATCGCCGCCTGTTCGTAGCGCAGCCCCTCCGAGTGATGCTGCATGTCCCGGCGCAGCTCGGCCGCGATCCCCTCCTGCTTGCCCTCCAGGAAGTCGACGATCTTGCTGATCGTGGCTCGGTACTCGGCCTTCTCGATCGCCTGGATGCACGGGCCCTGGCAGCGGTTGATGTAGTAGAGGAGGCACGGCCGCTCGAGGACCCGCTTTCCATCTGGGATATCCAGGTTGCAGGTGCGGAACGGGAAGATCTTGCGCAGCAGCTTCAGCGTCTCGTCCACGCTGGAAGCCGATGCGTACGGCCCGAAGTAGCGGCTCCCGTCGCGCACCAGCTTCCGCGTGCGCACGATGCGCGGGAAGTCCTCGCCCAGCGTGATCTGCACAAACGGGTAGCTCTTGTCGTCGCGCAATCGGATGTTGAAGCGCGGGCGGTGCTCCTTGATGAGGTTGCCCTCGAGCAGGAACGCCTCGCTGATCGTGTCGGTGACGATGTAGTCGACGTCCTCGACTTCCTGCGTCATGCGCACGATCCGCGTATCCATGCCCGCCTTGCTGCCGAAGTAGGAGCGCACGCGGCTGCGCAGGTTGTCGGCCTTGCCGACGTACAGGACACGGCCGTCCGGCCCCTTCATCAGGTACACGCCTGGGGAGTTCGGAAGCTGCCGGAGGATGGCGCGCACGTGCTGCATGCGAGCGCCGATGGGGGCCATCACGCGATTCTAGGCCGCTGCCAGCCAGGACAGTCCGTGGGGGAAATGCATTCCATCGCTGACTGACGAAACGCGAATGGACGTAGCGTTAAGCGTGTCGCCCAGGCAATTCCGACGGCGCGGCACCGTCGATGAGCGTGAAACTCGGCCGAAAGACCGCAACTGGCGCTTCTTGAGTTGCGTAACGCTACGTGGATTCGCATCCGGCGAGTCGGATCGTTGAACCCGTCACGAGCCAGGACTCCCGCTCGCGCTCGCGTTCGGACGGCGGATCGGCCTGGCGAGCTCTCGCTCCAGGTAGTCGTGCAGTGGCTGGTAGTCGGCCGAATCGGCCCGCCCCATCACCACCAGGATGTACTGCCCGATGGTGTTGCTGGTGGCCTCCAGGATCCGCCCCTCCTTCAGCTGGATGCGCCGATCCGGCTCGAGATGCCCGCTGAGCAGGAACAGGTCGATGGCGGACAGATCGGTCTTCATACGATCCGTCAGCGCATCCATCATCGACAGGCCGGGGCCGAGTGAGCCGAGTCCTCCCGGACCGATCTTGTCGCGCAGCGCGGCCAGGACCCGTTGCTGACGCACGGAGCGGGCGAAGTCGCTCGATTCGCGCGGGTTGTCCGTATAGCGCGCCCTCGCGTAGTCCAGCGCCTCCTTGCCAGTCAGCGTGATCTCGCCGCGAGCGAACTGGTAATCCCAGACGTTGTGGCTGAACTTCCACTCATTCCACGTGTAGCGGAAGAAGCGCGGGTTGCGGAGCGTGACGCCGCCGACCGCATCGATCATCCCCTGAAAGCCGCTGAAGTCGATCGCCATCCAGTGGTGGATGTCGAGGCCGGTCACATCGCTGAGGATCTCGGTGGTGAGCGCGGAAGCTTCCTCCGCGCCGCCTGCCTGCCAGCCGATCGCGAACGCCTCGTTGATCTTCCCGTTGTCGGGAATCTGCGACAGGCCCTCGACCCAGAAATCGCGTGGGATCGGGATGATGGTGGTCGTATCCGCCTCTGGGTCGATCGAGAGGATCTGGATCGAGTCGGCCAGGTAGTTCCCGCTCTTGTGCTCCGCTCCGCCGTAGCCGAAGAGGGCGATGTTGATGCGCTCCTCCCCGCCGAGCGCGCCCCACAGCGAGGATGAGGCGGCCGGAGCCGTCGAGACGCTGTCGTTGAAGGCGGCGACGCGCTGCCAGAGCAGGATGCCACCCACCGACGCGATGATCAGCAGCAGGAGAAAGGACAGCAGCAGGACCGTCTTGATCGAGGGTCCACGGCGCCGCGCCACGGCGCCCGATGTCATCTCCACGCCCGCTGCATCGAAGCCGTCTGCCGACTCTCGAAGGCGCCGCGCCCGCCCCGTGGGCGTGGCCTGTGTTCGATTACGTCGGATCATCGCCTGCGACTCGGCATGCAAGCTCCCGTATGGGCGGGCGTCTTCAGGATAGTCCGCGCGGCGCGCTCCCGCCGTCCAGGCCAGTCGGCCGGTAAGCCGCCGATCACCCGGCGGTAAGCGGGCGGGGCCACGCTGCCCCTATGACGCAGCTGACCGCCCCATCAGTTGCGGAGCTGGCGGAAACCCTGGTCGCGGGCCTCGATGCCGAGCAGCGGGCGGCGGCAACGCTTCCGGATGGGCCGGCGCTGATCATCGCGCCGGCAGGCAGCGGCAAGACCACGACCCTGATCGCGCGGCTCGGTGTACTGCTGTCGCGTGGCGTCCCCGCCGACAGGATTGCGGTCGCGACCTTCAATCGCGAGGCCGCGTTGGAGCTGAGCGCCCGGATCGCTGCGCGGATCGTGCCTGCTCTGCCGGCTGCGGCGCAGATCGAGGTGCGCACGCTTCACGCCCTGGCGCGGCAGATCCTTCTCGACCATGGTGGTCATGGACGGCTGGTGAGTGATCGCCTCCCATTGCTGCGAGCCGTGCTGCGGCGAGCCGCCCTGGAGGCAGAGCCGGACGCCCCCGCCCTGCCGGAGGCCACCACCCTCGACACGGAGATCTCCGCGTGGAAAGTCGAGCGACGGCCACCGTCCCACCCGGCGCTGATCGAGGGGTATCGGTCCCTGCTCGCCGCCCGGGGCTCGATGGACTTCGACGACCTGGTGGTCGGTGCCGCGGACGCCCTCGAGTCGGATGTCGCACTGCGCACGCGCTGGCAGGAGCGCTTCAGCCACGTCTGCGTCGACGAGTTCCAGGACGTGGACGCCGCTCAGCTGCGGCTGGTTCGGCTGCTGGCGGAGCCGGAGCGCAACCTGTTCGTGGTCGGCGACGACGACCAGACCATCTACGCCTGGCGCCTCGCCGATGTGCGGCGCATTCTCGGCTTCGAGGCAGCCTATCCGGGCGCGCGGCGAGTCCAGCTGGCGACCAACTACCGATGTCCCGCGCCAGTCGTCGCGATTTCGCGGCGGCTGATCGGCGCGAACCGCGAGCGCTTCGACAAGGTGATCGCGGCTGCCCCGAACAGGCCGATGGACGCCGAGGCGGTGCTGGCAACGCCGTCGACCGGCACGGAATGGGCGGAGCGGCTGGTGGCGCTGGCCTCGACCGAGGTCGCGGAACGACGTACCGTCTGCTTCCTGGCTCGCACCCGTGCCGAGCTTGGCCCGATGCTCCTGGCACTGATGCGGGCCGGGGTCGAGCACGCCACCGCCGTCCCCGCCGCCGTCCAGGCGGAGCCTGTACAGCGACTGATCGATGACGCGCGCCGGCTGCCGGGCCATCTGCACCCATTCCGGGCGCTGCTGACCCTGCGCTCCGGCCGCGGCTGGCG
>DASSCW010000043.1:0-8011 GCA_035697465.1 Candidatus Limnocylindria bacterium
AGCTGACTAAACACGATGTTGCACGCTTATCGGCGCTGACGCCGAGCCGCGCCGTTGCAGCGTGGCCATCCTCAAGGATGGTGAGCGGCTAGCGTAGCCGGCCCTCATGCGAAACTTCACCGCAACCAGACGCCAATGAAATCGGGATCGCCTGCAACTTGAGTTGGGCTTGCACTTTCAGCCTGCGACGATCGCCGCACGGAGTTATTCCTTGTTGTGGGAAACCAGCGAGCAGAAGCGATCGTCGTCGAGACCAGCGGCTCTGCTACTGGGTGGCGGATCGAGCCTGGCAGCGCGGGCCCCTTGGCCTACGTATCGCGGGAATCCACGCTGTCCATATTTACCGCCGACTGCACGCTGCTGGTCCAAGAAGACCTCTCGGTTTATGCGCTGCACCCCGTCTTTTGGATCGACGCCGCAGGCGGCCTCCACTACCAATTGCCCTTCTTGGGCGGCGATTACGTCCCGACCGGGATTAGCGACGTCACGCCTTGCTCCCGCCCGGCCCAGTAGCTCACAGCGGGTAGGATTCCTCGTCATGGCACCGCTGCTCCCTCGCAAGCCTGGGTCAGCGCTGAAGCGTCACTGCCGCTCGGCTGGCAGATCCGCGGCCTGTGGCGCTTCGAGGGCTTGTGGGTCGCGTTGTCAGAAGGCCCGAGCTTCGACGACTACCTCAGCGGCTGCGGCCAATACGCCGACCAGGCGCTGCGGCGGATGGCCGATCGACTGCGCGAGCGGGGCGGACCCACGACCGGCTGAGGGGTAGGCATGGCACCCGTGAGTCAGCATAAGAGGCGGGCACCCACGGATGGGATACCCGCCTCTCGACGCGTCTCGTGCGTATGTCCGACCGGCGCGGACGCCAGCGGACGATATCGGACGCTCTAGTAGTCCATGCCACCGGGCGGCATGCCCGGAGCGGCCTTCTCCTTCTCGGGGATGTCGGTGATCACCGTCTCGGTGGTCAGCATCAGCGCAGCGACCGAGGCGGCGTTCTCCAGCGCGGAGCGCGTCACCTTGGCCGGGTCGATGATGCCCGACGCGAACATGTCGGTGTACTCGCCCTTCTGGGCGTCGTATCCGTTGCCCGGCTCCATCTTGCGGACCGCGTCGACCACCACGGAGCCTTCCTGGCCCGCGTTGATCGCGATCTGGCGCAGCGGCTCCTCGAGCGCGCGGCGCAGGATGTTCACCCCGACCGCCTCGTCGTTGAGCGCCTCGACCTTGTCGAGCGCCGGCACGGCATGGATCAGGACCGATCCACCCCCGGCCACGACGCCCTCTTCGACCGCCGCACGAGCGGCGGACAGCGCGTCCTCGATCCGGTGCTTCTTCTCCTTGAGCTCGACCTCGGTGGCCGCGCCGACCTTGAGCACCGCCACGCCGCCGGAGAGCTTGGCCAGTCGCTCCTGGAGCTTCTCGCGGTCGAAGTCGCTGGTGGTGTCCTCGATCTGGAGCTTGATCTGCGACTTGCGCGCCTCGATTGCGCCGGCGTCGCCCTTGCCCTCGACAATGGTTGTGGCGTCCTTGGTGGCGGTCACGCGGCGTGCCTCACCAAGGTCCTCGAGCTGCACGCTGTCGAGCTTGCGGCCGAGCTCCTCGCTGATGACGCGCGCGCCGGTGAGGGTCGCGATGTCCTCAAGCATGGCCTTGCGACGATCGCCGAAGCCGGGAGCCTTGATGGCCAGCACGTTCAGCGTGCCGCGGAGCTTATTCACGACCAGCGTCGGCAGCGCCTCGCCATCCACGTCCTCGGCAATGATCAGCAGCGGCCGGCCCTGCTGCACGACCTTCTCGAGGGTCGGCAGGATGTCGGCGACGGCGCTGACCTTCTTGTCGGTGATGAGGATGTACGGGTTGTCGAGCACCGCTTCCATGCGGCCGCCATCGTTCGAGGTGGCCATGTAGGCGGAGAGGTAGCCGCGGTCGAGCTGCATGCCCTCGACGTACTCGACGTCGAGCTTCAGGCCCTGGCTCTCCTCGACCGTGACGACGCCGTCCTTGCCGACCTTGTCCATCACCTCGGCAATGAGCTCGCCGATGTCGCTGTCGCGGGCGCTGATGGCCGCGATGTGCGAGATGTCGTCCTTGGTCTCGACCGGGCGGCTGAGACGCTTGATCTCGTCGACCACGGCGATCACGCCGCGCTCGATGCCGCGCTTGAGGCCCATCGGGTTCGCGCCGGCAGTGACGTTCTTGAGGCCCTCGGTCACGATCGCCTGCGCCAGCACGATGCTGGTGGTCGTCCCGTCGCCGGCGATGTCGTTGGTCTTGGTCGCGACCTCCTCGAGCAGCTGGGCGCCCATGTTCTCGTAGGGCTCCTCCAACTCGATGTCGCGCGCGATCGTCACGCCGTCATTGGTGATCGTCGGCGATCCGTATTTCTTGTCGAGGAGCGCATAGCGGCCGCGCGGGCCCAGGGTGACCTTGACGGCGTCCGCCATCTTGTCGACCCCGCGCTTCAACGCGCGTCGCGCCTCCTCGTCGAACAGGAGCTGCTTCGGCACTGTGGTTCTCGTCCTCCTTGCATCCGCGCCCGTGGGGCGCGATGAATGTGATGGTCCGCTATCGCTATTCGATGACTGCCAGGACGTCCTTCTGTGAAAGGATCAGGAGCTCGTCCTCGTCCAGCTTGAACTCCGTTCCGGCGTACTTCTGGAACAGGACCTTCTGGCCGACCGAGATGTCCATCGCCTCGCGCGTGCCATCGTCCAGGGTGCGGCCGGGCCCCACCGACAGGACCGTGCCCTCCTGGGGACGCTCCTTGGCGGTGTCCGGCAGGACGATGCCGCTCTTGGTCATTTCCTCGCGCGCAGTCGGCCGGACGACGAGCCTGTCGCCGAGCGGCTTGAGCGTCGTCGCAGTTGCGCTGACCGTCGTGGTCATATGTGCGTGGTGCCTCCTTGATGTCTGACCCAGCTGAACTTGCGTGTGAACGGGGCTCCACAGGAGGCCGCGGGCCGCGACTGTCAAATCGGCGCTGCTGGCACTCAACCGTGGAGAGTGCTAACGATGCTAACGGGTGCCCGAACCCCCTGTCAAGGCGAGTTCCGCCGCTCTTCCGCTGCACAGAGCGACGCCCCGGCCGAAGCCGGGGCGTCTGATGCTCAGAAGGGGGTGTGAACGGGCCGATCAGGCCCGATAAACGAGGTGATACCCGCTCGGCAACGTGTCGCCATCGTCGTTCGTGCCGCCGTTACCGCCGTTGAAGACGAGCAGCCACACGAGCAGCACGATCACCAGGACGGCGACCAGGATACCCACGATGAATCCGTAGCCCGAACCGTCGCTGGCCGGTGCTGTTCCACCCCCACCCGGGGTGTTGACATTCACTTGGCCCACGCCAAATCCTCCCAACTCTTCCGTTCATGCCAGTAAGGGCGCTGACTGGCCACGGAAAATCGGATGCAAGCCCCATGCCATGCCGTCAGGCAGGCGCTCCCTCTCCGAGCAGCCGATCGAAGGCTTGGGCCACGTCAGCAGCGATGGCTTCCGCCGTGCTGCCACGCAGACGCGCCAGCTCGGCCGCCACGCGCAGCGCTGTGGTCGGCTCGTTTCTCGCTCCCTTGCCCTGGGGAGCCAGCCATGGCGCGTCGGTCTCCGTCAGGAAGCTGCCAGCAGGGAGGGACGCGGCTGCGGCCCTCGGCCCCGCCGCGGAGCCGAAGGTGACCGGCAGCGCGAAGGAGATGAGGAATCCGGCCGCAGCAAGCTCAGTCGCGAGTGCGGCGTCGCCCGAATAGGCGTGCAGCACGCCACGCGGTGAACCCGCTCCTCGACCAGGTCCCGCCCAGGCGAGCAGCGCGGCCCGTACGTCCAGGTGCGCGTCCCGGTCATGGACGAGCACGGGCTTCTGGACCGCTGCCGCGAGCGAGAGCTGGCGCTGAAACGCCTCGCGCTGGACGTTCGGTGGCGAGAGGTTGCGGTAGTAGTCGAGCCCGATCTCGCCGATCGCAACCACACCCGGCTCGTCGGCCAGGCTCTCGAGCGCCTCCCACTCCGCGTCTGTCGTGGTCGCGGCGTAATGCGGGTGGATCCCGGCGGCGGCCCGGATCGCGGCGTGGCGTCGCGCCAGCTCCACGGCCGCACGCGACGACGCGAGGTCGTAGCCCGGGACGAGCAGCCGCGCGATGCCGGCGGCCGCTGCCCGCGCGAGCACCTCTTCGCGATCCTCGTCGAAGGCGGGATCCTGGAGATGGCAGTGCGAGTCAACCAGCCCGGCCAGTCGCTCCGGCGTGCGAGAGCCGCTCAGGACGGGTCCTCGGCCGGGAGCTCGGTACGCGGGAAGAGCGGCGTGGCTTGGCCGACCTGCCAGCCGGTGCCAATCGCGCCCCAGGCGGCAAGCTGCGCGAGGCCGGGCCCACCGGCGCCCCGCTCGTCGTACGGGGCGGGCACGCCGAGCTGCTCATGCAGGGCACGGGCTGTTGTGGGCGTGAACGGCGCCACGAGGTGGCCCAGGATCCGGCAGGTCTCGGCCATCGCCGCGAGTACCTGCGCCAGCCGCTCCGTCGCGCCGGCCTTGCTGAGGGCCCACGGAGCCTGCGACTCGGCATAGCCGTTCCCCGCCCGCACCAGGCCCATGAGCGCCATCAGCGCCTCATCCAGGTGCTTGCGCTCCATCGCCGCCTGGTACGCCGCCACCGCCTCGGCGGCCGCCGCTCTGAGCTCCGCATCGGCCTCGGCCTCCGCATCGGCTCCAGCCAGCGTGGGGAGCGTGCCGGAGAGGTAGCGATTGGCCATGCTGACGGTGCGGTTGACCAGGTTGCCAAGGTCGTTGGCCAGGTCCGCGTTGTAGCGACGGACCAGCCCTTCCAGCGTGACGTCGCTGTCACGATCGAACGGGATCTCGCGCAGCACCAGGTAGCGGACGCCGTCCACTCCAAACAGCTCGACGGCCAAGTCCGGATCGAGCACGTTGCCGCGGGTCTTCGACATCTTCTCGCCGCGCAGCAGCATGAACCCGTGGGCGAAGACCTGGCGCGGGAGCGGCAGGCCGGCGCTCATCAGCATGGCCGGCCAGTAGAGGCAGTGGAAGCGGGTGATGTTCTTGCCGATGACATGCAGGTCCGCTGGCCAGAAGCGCTCGAACATGGCCGGCGCGTCAGGAAAGCCGGCACCGGTGAGGTAGTTGGTCAGCGCGTCGAACCAGACGTAGATGCGGTGCTGCGGGTCGCCCGGGAACGGGATCCCCCACGAGCCGCCGGCCCGGCTGACGCTGAAGTCACGCAGACCCTCCTTCAGCCAGCCGAGCACCTCGTTGCGGAAGTGCTCCGGCTCGCAGAACCCCGGGTTCGTCGCGTACAGCTCCTCCAGCGCGCCCTGGTATCGGGACAGCGCGAAGAAGTAGTTCTCCTCCTCCAGCCATTGCAGCTCGAGCGTCGGGTGGTCGGGACAGTGGCCATCGACGATCTGGCTATCCGTCTTGAACTCGTTATCGCCGGGGCAGTACCAGCCGGCGTAAGTGCCTTTGTAGATGTCGCCCGCAGCCTGGGCGCGGGTGACCATCTCGATGGAGGCACGCACGTGATCGGGATCGGTCGTGCGGATGAATCGGTCGTAGCTGATGTCGAACCGATCGAACGCGGCACGCCAGACCTCCGCCCACGCATCGACCAGCGCTTTCGGCTCCTTGCCGTGCTGGACGGCCAGCGGCTCGACCTGGGCGGAGTGTTCGTCCATGCCGGTCAGAAACCGGGTCTCCTTCCCGAGCAGGCGCTGGTAGCGCGCCACCGCATCAGCGCCGATCGACTCGAACAGCGAGTGCAGCGGCGGGGCGGGAGCCGGGTAGAAGATGGCCGTCGTCAGGTAGAAGCGGTCGGCATCGGCCATCAGTGCGCGCGCCCCTTCGGCCAGTACAGCTCCTTGCGGACCTGCTCTGGTGGGAAGCCACGGCTGCTAGCGATCTCCTCGATGGCGCTCACCATGTCCGGGTTGCCACAGAGGTAGAGCGTCGTGTTCTCGGCAGTCAACCCGAGCTCGTCCATCTGCGATGTGACGACTGCCTCAGCCCTTCCGGTGAGCCCGGTCCAGTCAGGACAGAGGTGCGGGCGCGACACCGTCGCCGCGTAGTGAAGCGGATACCCATCCGCCGCCAGCGCCAGCAGTTCGTCGCGCCAGGCCAGGTCGTAGTCGTAGCTCACGCCGTGCAGCAGGACCACGTTTCGAGTGTCACCGCGCTCCCTCAGAGCGTCGAGCATGCTCATGAACGGCGCCAGGCCGGTTCCGGTGGCGATGAAGTAGAGGGTCCGCCCATCGTCCTGGATCAGGAACTTGCCCTTGGCCCCCTTGATATTGATGGGGTCGCCCACGTTCCGCTCCCAGAGAAGCGGCGTGAAGGCCCCGCCTTGCACCAGGCGGATGAAGAACTCGTACTCGGACAGGTCGCTGGCGGGCGACGAGATGGACATCGGGCGCTGCACGAGCTTCCCCTCGGAGCCCATCAGCCCAAGCGTGGCGTATTGGCCGGGCTCGAACGGGAAGGGCTCCTCGATCGCCTGCACGCCGACGATCGCCAGGCCCTCCGCGATCTCCTCCCAGCGGCTCAGCCGGCCGTTGTACGGGTAGTTCTCGCTCACTTTGCGGCATCCTCGCAGCGCGGTCCACGCCGGGGGACCGCCTACCGTGCGATTGGGCGGCCAGTATACCGATGGACCCTGCGCCGCCTACCTCCGGCGACCGATGATGCAGCCGCACAACGGAGGGCTGGAGCCCGAGATGCAGACGGAGCAGGTTGGCGCGGCCACGCGCGCATCCGCGGCGCGGACCGGATGGTCACTGCCCGCCACCCTGAACCTGGGCGGATTGGTCCTCCCAACGCGCGAGTCGGCTGTGATCGTGGTCGCCTCGCTCGTGTTGCTGCTGGAGTGGTACCACGCCTTCGTCCCGATCGACGACCCGGCGTTGAGCGCAGGGGTCGAGCGGGCGTTCCTCTACGGCATCGCGCCCCTGGGGGTGCTGTTGCTGCTTGGCGAGCGTCCCTCCGCGTATGGGCTGCGGATCGGTGCGTGGCGCATCGGGCTGCTCGCCGCCATCGCAGCCGCCCTGGTTTCGACGCCGGCGATCCTGATCGCGTCGGGCTGGGCCGATGTGCACGCCTACTACCACGTCGATCGCCTGGACATCGGACGAGTGCTGCTGGCCGGCACACTGGAGCTGGGTGCTGCCGAGTTCCTGTACCGCGGCTTCCTGATGATGGCGCTGATTCGCTGGTGCGGACCGATCGGCGTCGTGCTTGCCGCCATCCCGTTCGCATTCATGCATCTCGGCAAGCCCGAGCTGGAGACCCTGTCGACAGTCTTCGGGGGCATCGGCTTCGGCTGGCTCGCGTGGCGAACGGGTTCAGTGCTATATGGAGCCGCGCTGCATGTCTACATCCTGACGCTCGTCATCGTCGCGTCCAGCATCTGAGAGCCGCCCAACCGACAACTACTGCCTGCAGTGCACCCGAGGGGCATTGTCAGTCCGCGGGAACGATCCGCAGTACGCGTCCGGTCGTTCCCTCGGGTCCGAGCCGCTCGCGCACCATGACGTAGAGCTCGCCGAAGGCGTCCTCCCCCAGGCTGGTGATGAAGTTCGGCCTCGATCCCTCGCCAAGCGCCAACTCTTCAAAGGCCCACGCCTGCCCCGTCGCGCCCGGCTCGGCCGCCATGAGCGTGCCGCGGCCGACGGGCGGGTCGCTCGACCACTCGCGGCTGAAGTCAGCGAACACGTACCGCCCGGCCAGTGCCGGGATCGCTGTCCCGCGGTAGACGAAGCCGCCCACAACGGCGACCCCGATCCGCGTGTGGGTGTACTCGAGCACCGGATCGATCAATGGAGTGCCGTCGTCGCCGGTCGGCGCACAGCTCGCGACGGCGGTCAACGGCGCCTCGACATCCAGGCAATGCGCACCCTCGCGGATGCGCCAGCCGTAGTTGCCCCCGAGCTCGACCACGTCGATCTCCTCGTAGCGGCCATATCCGACATCGCTGACCAGTAGCCGGCGCTGACCATCCGGCTCCCAGCTGAGGCGCCA
>DASSCW010000044.1:0-2431 GCA_035697465.1 Candidatus Limnocylindria bacterium
TGCCAGGCGGTCGTACAGCGCCACGATCTCCGCCCAATCGGTCTGCTCATACTCGGCCGCTTCGGCGTGGATCGCCACGATGGCCGCCTGGAGCTGGTACGGGCCGACGCGCCCGATGCGGAGCGCGCGACCGATCAGCGCCGCCGCCTCATCGATCGCGGCGCGGTCCCACATCGTTCGGTCCTGGTCGCGTAGCAGGACGAGCGCCCCGTCGGTGGTGAAGCGGCCCTCCGCACGTGCGAGGTGCAGCCGCATCAGGGCCAGCAGGCCCATCGGCTCCGGCTCATCGGGCATCAGGCGCACCAACAGCGAGGTGAGCCACTCGGCGTCGCGGGCCAGCTCGCGTCGCTCGGCGGCCTCGCCGGCGCTGGCGAGGTAGCCCTCATTGAAGATCAGGTACAGGACGGCGAGCACCTGCTCGAGCCGGGGCGGGAGCTCGGCCAGCTCCGGAACGCGGTACGGGATCGCCGCGTCGCGGATCTTTCGCTTCGCACGCACCAGGCGTTGCGCGATGGTCGCCTCGGGCACCAGGAAGGCGCGCGCCACGGCTGGCGTGTCGATGCCGCCAACGGTCCGCAGCGTCAAGGCCACCTGCGCCTCGCGGCTGAGCGCCGGGTGGCAGCAGG
Organism: Candidatus Limnocylindria bacterium; assembly: GCA_035697465.1. GTDB lineage: Bacteria > Chloroflexota > Limnocylindria > QHBO01 > QHBO01 > DASSCW01. The sequence goes on from DASSCW010000044.1 coordinate 627, forward strand.
TGAACAGCAGCCGCAGGCGGTCATCGGCCGCCATCGGTCCACCCGTCTCCACCGGTGCTTCCATCTCTGCTGCCTCGATGCCGAGCTGTTCGAGCCGTTCGCGGTAGCGCGCCTGCCGGCGCAGCCGGTCCACCGCCCTGCGTCGCGCCGTCGTCATCAGCCATGCGCCGGGATTGCGCGGGACACCCTCGGTGGGCCAGTGCTCGAGGGCCGCCAGCGCGGCGTCCTGCACGAGCTCTTCGGCGATCTCCCAGTCGCCGATGATCCGCACCAGCGCCCCGGTCAGGCGGGCGCGTTCCTCGCGCAGGACTGCGTCGAGGGATGCGTCGACGTCGGGGCGCTCAGCCAACGTGCCTCAGTGCCGGTTCTCCACCACCGGCCGTATCTCGAGCGTGTCGGGCGCCGGCCAGCCCGAGACGAGAGCAATGGCGGCGTCGAGATCGGGCACGTCGATGATGGCGTAGCCGCCCACGATCTCCTTGCCCTCGACGAACGGGCCGTCGGTCACTGTCATGTCGCCGTCGCGGGCGATGCGGACGGTGGTGGCGGTCTCCGCCGGCTGCAGCTGGTGTCCGTCCAGGATCTCGCCGGCCGCGGTGCGCTCGTCCCACCAGGTGGAGATGCGCTGGTAGAGGGCCCGCTGGCCCTCGCCATCGAGGTGGTCCCAGCCGTCCGGCTCGCTCGCGATCAGCACCATGTATTTCATAGCCCGTTCCTCCGCTCTGCGCGCGGCCGTGCAGCCCCGCTCATTGTGACGACGATTCGCGGCACGCGGAATCGACCAAGAGCCTTCAGCCGCAGCGTCCGGAGAGTTCGGCGACAATGCCGATGATGCCCCGAACCGCTGCCCAATCCCTGACGCTGCGGGTCGCGCTGGCGCTGGGCACGGTCTACCTCGTCTGGGGCTCCACCTACCTCGCCATCGCGTATGTGGTCGAGACGATGCCGCCGTTCCTGGCCGGCGGCGCGCGGTTCCTGGTGGCCGGCAGCCTGCTCTTGGCCTTCCTGCTTGCCCAGGACAGATGGCGCCGCGGACGCGGCCAGCCATCCTCGCTGGCCCGCCCGAAGCTCGTGGAGTGGCGGACGGCCGTCATCGTCGGCACGCTGCTGCTGCTGGGGGGCAATGGCCTGGTGTCGACCGCGGAGGAACGCATCCCGTCGAGCATCGCCGCGGTCATCATCGCCACCGTCCCGATCTGGATGAACGTCCTGGACGGCGTGCTCACGCGTCGCGTGCCGAGCCTCCTGACGCTGGGTGGCCTTGGCGTGGGACTGGTGGGCGTGGCGATCCTGCTGTACCCGTCCGACGGCGTCGACCGGCTCGACCCGCTGGGCATCGGCATGGTGGTCCTCAGCGCCCTCAGCTGGACCTGCGGCTCGCTGTACGCGCGCCGCGGCCCGCTGCCCGCCAACCAGCTGCAGGGCTCCGGCATGGAGCAGGTTGCCGGCGGCGCCGCGATGCTGGCGGTGGCCGTCCTGGTCGGCGAGCCAGGACGCGTGTCGGCCGAGACGATTTCGACGACATCACTTCTGGCTCTTGGGTACCTGATCGTGTTCGGCTCGCTGCTGGCGTTCACCGCCTACGTATGGCTGCTCGAGCACGCGCCGATCAGCACGGTGGCTACCTACGCCTACGTCAACCCGATCGTGGCGGTCGGACTGGGCATGCTGTTCCGCAATGAGCCGATGACGCCGCGCACCCTGATCGCCACCGTCCTCATCATCGGCGCGGTGGTGGCCATGGTCAGTGGCCGACCGCGGGAAAGCGAGGAGCCCGGGCCATCCCCGGAGACGGCTACGCTCGA
>DASSCW010000045.1:0-2231 GCA_035697465.1 Candidatus Limnocylindria bacterium
GGCCACCGCGAACATCGAGATGAACGGCAGCAGCGTGTCGATCGGCACGCCGGGCGCGGCCGTCTCGACCACCTTGGTGAGCGGCGTGTCGCTGTCCCCCAGCTCGCCGACCGGCACGATCGCCACGGCGAACAGGGCGACGAGGATGTAGATCAGGCCGGTGACGCCGATGCCGGTGATCATCATCTTGGGGAAGGTGCGGACCGGGTCGTGGGTCTCCTCGGCCATGTTGACCGAGTCCTCGAACCCGACCATGGCGAAGAAGGCCAGCGAGGTCGCTGCCGTGACGGCGAGGAAGGCGTTCTTGCCGCTGCCGCTCTCGAAGACCATGGTCTGGGAGAAGTCGGTCTTGCCGGCCGTCAGGGCGTAGAAACCCACCATGATGACCAGCAGGAGGCCGGAGAGCTCGACACAGGTCAGCACGATGTTGGCCTTGACGCTCTCGCTGACGCCGCGGAGGTTGACCGCGGCCACCAGCCCCATGAACGACAGCGCGATCACGGTGATGAGCGTGGTGTTCCCGTCATCGAGCCCGAACCCCTTCGCGAGGTTCGCCGCGAACGCGCGCGAGGCCGTCGACGCGCTGGTGATGCCCGAGCTCATCACCGTGAAGGCCACGATGAAGGTCACGAAGTGCACCCCGAAGGCCTTGTGTGTGTAGAGCGCCGCACCGGCCGCCTGGGGGTACTTCGTGACCAGCTCGAGGTAGGAGAAGGCCGTGATCATGGCGATCCCGAAGGCGACGAGGAACGGCGCCCACGCGGCGCCCCCGACCTCTTGCGCCACCTCGCCGGTCAGGGCGTAGACACCCGTGCCGAGAATGTCGCCGACGATGAACAACAGGAGCAGCTTGGGGCCCATGACCCGCTTGAGCTCGGTGTGGTCCTCGCCCGTGTCGACCTGCGCTGTCGAGCTCATCGGGGGCCTCCTGGATCGCGCTCGTGTCCGGTAATCGGGACAACACTGGCGCAGATTCCACCGCGCGGCAACGCAAAGGCGCCGGTATGCCGGGTGGTCGGCCACCCGGCTTACCCCGCCTGTGCGGCGGGGGCCAGCGGCGGGCGCCGGTCAGGCGTCGATGCGCTCGCGGTCGAGCTCGGCCGCCGACTCGATGATGAAGTCCTTGCGCGGGCCCACGTCGTTGCCCATGAGCAGGTCGAACATCTTCTCGGCGAGCTCGGCGTCCTTGAGGGTCACCCGGCGCAGGGTGCGGTGGCGCGGGTCCATCGTGGTCTCGGCCAGCTGGTCGGCGTCCATCTCGCCGAGGCCCTTGTAGCGCTGCAGCGGCTGCTTGACGCTCTTGCCGCGCTTGCTGAGCGAGGCCATCGTCTTGCGCATCTCACCCTCGGAGTAGGTGTAGATCAGCTCGTTCTTCTTCGCGCCGGGGTTTACCACCTCGATGCGGTGCAGCGGCGGGACGGCGGCGTAGACGCGGCCGGCCTCGACGAGCGGGCGCATGTAGCGGAAGAACAGGGTCAGCAGCAGCGTGCGGATGTGCGCGCCGTCGACGTCGGCGTCGGTCATGATGATGACCTTGCCGTAGCGGGCGGTGTCGAGGTCGAACGAGCGGCCCGAGCCGGCGCCGATGACCTGGATGATGGCGGCGCACTCGGCGTTCTTGAGCATGTCCGTGACGGACGCCTTCTGGACGTTGAGGATCTTGCCGCGGATCGGCAGCAGCGCCTGGTGGTCGCTGGAGCGCGCGAGCTTGGCGGTGCCGAGCGCGCTGTCCCCCTCGACGATGAACAGCTCTGACTTCTCGACGTCGGTGGACCGGCAGTCAGCCAGCTTGGCCGGCAGGCTGCTCGTCTCCAGCGCGTTCTTGCGGCGCTGGGTCTCCTTGTGCATGCGCGCACTGATGCGCGACTTCATCTCGGCGACGACCTTCTCGAGCAGCAGCGCGGCCTGGCCCTTCTCGCCGCGCTTGGTCGAGGTGAGCACGGCGGTGAGCTCCTTCTCGACCACCTTGGCCACGATGGCCCGCACGGCGTTGGTGCCCAGGACCTCCTTGGTCTGGCCCTCGAACTGCGGCTCGGCCAGCCGCACCGTCACGACGGCGGTCAGGCCGGCGAGGACGTCGTCCTTCTCCGGCTTGTCGCCGCCCACCTTGAGCCGGCGCGCGTTGACCTCGAGCTGCTTGCGGAAGACCTTGAGCAGCGCCTGCTCGAAGCCCTGCATGTGGGTGCCGCCCTTGGGCGTGGCGATGATGTTGACGAACGAGCTGACCTTCG
>DASSCW010000046.1:0-12104 GCA_035697465.1 Candidatus Limnocylindria bacterium
AGACGGCTACGCTCGAGCCCGCGGACGACGCCCGATGAAACCGTTGAGGGTCGACTGCCGCCAGGCCGATGGAAGCTGGTCCTGCAGCGTCGTCGTGGGCGACGACGCCGGCGCCACGACGCACGTCGTGCAGGTAGCAGCCGATGTGCTCGAGCGGCTGGCGCCTGGTGCGGCAGCGCCGACTGCCCTGGTGCACGCCTCGTTCGAGTTCCTGCTGGAACGCGAGCCGCGCGAGTCCATCCTGCGCCGCTTCCACCTGCCGATCATCGGACGCTACTTTCCGGACTACGAGGCGCGGATCCGGGAACGCCTGGCCCACTAGCGTCAGTCCAGCTGGGCGTACTTCCAGATGCGCTGCAGGACGTAGTGGCCGTCCCCCTGCGGGTCGAGGAGCGCCGGCCGAGCTGCGAGCACTTGGACGGTTGGGCGCAGCCGCACGTTCACAAGGGTGGTTCCCTGGAAGGTGAGATCCAGGATGACGCCCTCCTGCGTCTCCTGCCACCAGCCCTGGCCGAACATGTAGTTGCCGGGACTGGCCAGCACGACGCTCGCTTCCTCCCCGCGCCCCCGCAGCAGCAGCGGCCCGGCGACGTGCGTGCCTGACCCGATAACGTGGTCGCAGCCGGCCTCGTCGAACCACCGGAGCTGTTCTATCTGCTGCGGCCACAGGTCATCGTGGTACTCGGCTCCGCCCCACCACTGCGGATTGCAGATGACGAGGTCGGCGCCGGCCTCCTGTGCCCGACCGACGGCGGTGTCGATATTGGAGCGAGTGATCCACGCGACGCCGGGAGTCACATCGTCGGCCGCCACGACGCCGGGCACGTCGTTGAAGGCCACGAATGCGACCGTCAGACCGGCGACGTCGACGTACGCAGGCTCGAGCGCCTCGCTCAGATCCATTCCCAGGCCGGTTCGCGGGATGCCGAATTCGTCAATCAGCTGCAGCGTCGAGCGGATGCCCCCCACGCCCTGGTCGCTCATGTGGTTCGCGGCCAGGTAGATGACGTCGAGCCCCAGCGTATCCCGCCAATGCGGCAGCACGTCATCGGGAACGCTGAATACGTTCAGCGCATCGGTGATGGCGCGCGGCTGCCACCCGGCGGACGGCACCACCGGGCACTCGTGGTCGGCGATCGCCACATCGGAACGGCGCAGGACCCGCGGCGTGGCTCCGTCGTTGCCGGTATCGACTTCCTGTACCGGGAACTGCTGGTCGAAGGGTGGAGGGTTCGGCGGATCCACGACGGCGGGTGCCGCGTACCGCGCGGTCCCGCCGGTGAAGGCCCAGCGCCATCCCTTGCCGAGCGTCACGGCTTGGTGCGCTGCCCACCGATCGGCGCACAGGCTGCCGAGATTGGTCATCGTCCAGATCTGCGTCGGGTCGTAGGTGGTCCACGCCGGGTCGAGCGTCGCGTCGGGCAGCGCCGAACCGATGACCGGATAGCGGGCCGCGCGGGCTTTCGTATCCCCGAACAGGTCGGGGCCGAACATGCCGAACGGGCCCCGACCCGAGATCGAGAGCACCTTGGTCGCCGGCTCGACCAGGCCCGGCGGCAGCAGCCCCACCCGCTTCTGATGGCCGTCGAGCTCGGCAGCGATCGCGTCCGCAGCGACGCATGGCGCGGACGTGGCGATAACCGGCTGCTGCACCGCCACGCCACATGGCACCACCAGGCGGTCACGGCTGGCAAGCGCCGCCAGCTCGTCGAGCGTGATGTTCGCCTTGAGGTTGGTGATGCCCGTGACCACGGCAAGCGGGAACGTGGCCGTCGGCTCGGTCGGCGATGGGGTTGGGTTTGGTGCGCCGCTCGCCGCCGAGGGCAGGGCAGTGGCAGTGCGGGCGCCGGACGGCTGCGGGGTGGGATTCGCGTTCAGGCAGCCGGCGAGCAGCGTCACCAGCGCAACGAGGGTGACGCCTCGCAGCGTCGCCGGGGGGTCCACCCAGCTATCGTACCCGGCAGGTACCCATGAATCTGCTCGACGCCGCACCCATTTCTCACGGGCGTGGTCGCACACCGCTGGCGGTTCGCGCACTCAGGTCGCTCGCCGCCGCGCTCATCGTGGGGTGCGGGCTGCTACCCGTGTCATCGATCGCACCCGGTCCGGTCAGCGCGGTCGGCCCGCTTCCGGAGTGCCGCCTCGCCAACATCATGACGGTGCCACGGGACTACGACAGCTGGAGCACCACGCTGGTGGATTGGCTCCTTCGCGTCCCGAAGAAGTACGAGCCACCGGACCTCGTGCCCGTCAGCGAGGCGGGCATCGCCGGCGCCGGGCTCATCCGCGCCGTGGCGATTGACGACCTGCGTGCGTTGGCCGAGGCCGCGGCTCAGAACGGGACTCCGATAGCCGTCAACAGCCCCTATCGGAGCTACGCCGAGCAGGTCGCCAGCTTCAATGGGTGGGTCGCGGTCGACGGCTACGACGACGCAATCACCTACTCGCAGCGCCCCGGCCACTCCGAGCATCAGCTTGGCCTGACCATCGACTTCATGACTCTCGGGGGCGGTAGCGCCCTGCAGGGCGACTGGGCGACGACCCCGTCAGGAGCCTGGATGGCCGAGAACGCCTGGAAATACGGGTGGCTGATGAGCTACCCCAAGGGTGCGGGGGGCGCGCTCTTCTCGGACGCGACCTGCTTCCACTACGAGCCGTGGCACTACCGCTACGTGGGGCGCAGGATCGCCGCCAGGATTCATCGCTCAGGCCTGACCATCCGCGAGTACCTGTGGCGGCATTACACGATGGTGGACCCGACGACGGGCGAGCCGCTCCCCACGCCCACGCCCACCCCCTCGCCCAGCCCGACGCCATCGCCGACCGCCAGCCCCACCCGGGAGCCATCCGCGACCCCGGAGCCAACGGCGACGCAGGCGGCTGATCCCGGCTCCGAGTCGCAGGCCGGCCGCTGGTTCGGCGTCGACCCGCCCGTGGTCGTCACTGGCGTCCTGATCGGCCTTGCGCTCGTACTGGTGCCGATCGGAATCTTCGCCCGACGCGGCTTGCGGCGACGCTAGGCACGCGATTCGCGGAAGTGTGCAACCGGCTCCGTATAGGAGATTGGCGGGGTTCGTGCTGCTGCCTCCCGGGTAGCCCCGTCCAAGGCAATCGCAGGAGGACCGTCCCATGCCGAAGCCACTCATCCGGTTGCTCGCGGTGCTGGCCACCGTCGGTCTCATCGCCAGCCTGGGCGCGGGCGCCGCAGCGGCGGCAGCTCCGCAGGCGACAGAGGTCTACAGGCTTAGCCTGACCGGGGATCAGGAGGCGACGCCGACGTGCGCCCCGCCCGCCGTATGCGGCGATCCCGATGCCGGCGGCGAGATGATTCTGATCGTGAACCCCAACAACGACACCGTGTGCTTCCTGACCCGTTGGCGCGATATCGACGGGACAGTCGTCGCCGCGCACATCCATACCGGTGTCGCCGGTGTCCCGGGTGGGGTCGTCGTTCCATTGTTCGCCGGGCAGTTCGCTGGAACTGACCAGTTGCGCGCCTGCGTGGCCGGCAACGGCTGGACCGATGACATCAACGCGAATCCGGCCGGCTTCTACGTCAACATCCACAGCACCACCTACCAGGCGGGAGCCATCCGGGCTCAGCTTGGCTGATAGTCGCCCTACCGGGGAGAGCGCGACCGGCCGCGGCCCACTCGGGTCGCGGCCTTCGCGTGTCCGGGGCAGCGCGTAGAATCGCCGTCCCATGACACGCGATCGTGCGACGGAGGCGATCGGCTTCGGGACCGGGATCTCGGCCGATCACAAAGACGGGATCCGCTGGGTCGACTACACGAACATCAGCTGGAACCCGGTCTTCTGCAAGCGCTGCGATATCTGCGTCGATATCTGCCCCAAGGACACGCTCGTGCTGCGCAACGACGCGATCATCGAGGAGCAGAACTGCATCCTGTGCGGCCTGTGCGAGCGCTACTGCCCGGACCTGGCGATCGAGATGATCCCATCGGCGGTGGCTGCCCACGAGGCGAAGGGGGAGTAGCAACCGATGAGCTGGCTACCAGGCGTCCAGATTCACACCAGGCGGGCACTCGCGGCTTTCAGGCCTGCGTGGGACGTCCTCATTCACACTCCGCGTGAAATCGGACGGTTCGACGGCCAGTCAGGCTTCCTCATGCGCATGCAATGTGAAAGCGGACCGTCCGCGCCCGGTCGGATCCGATGACCAGGAGGCTGACCCAGGGCAACGAGGCGGTCTTTCGCGGAGCGATCGCCGCCGGCGCGAACTACTACGCCGGCTATCCCATCAGCCCGTCGACCGAGATCCTGAACATTGCCTCGGGCTGGGCGGCCGAGCATCCGGAGTTCCGCTTCCTGCAGGCGGAGGACGAGATCGCCAGCGCCAACGCGGTGATCGGCGCCTCGCTGGCGGGAGCAAAGGCATTCACCGCCACCAGCGGACCGGGCTTCAGCCTCATGCAGGAAGCGGTCGGCTACGCACAGAAAGTCGGCGTCCCGAGCATCTTCGTCAACGTGCAGCGAGTCGGTCCGGCCACCGGCATGCCGACAATGCCCGGCCAGGGCGACATCATGCAGGTGCGCTATGGCAGCACCGGCGACTACACGCCGCTGGCCTTTTACCCCAACGGGGTGGAGGAGGCGTTCAGGGTGACGATCGAGGCGTTCAACGCGGCCGAGGAGTCGCGAAGCCCGGTCGTCATCCTGTCGGACACGTTCGTCGCGCACCTCAACGAGGTGGTCGATCTGGATGAGCTGGCGGCCGACTCACCAGTCGCCGAACGAACGCTCGCCCCCCTCGGCCAGCACGAGCCGGGCAAGCCGCGCTTCTTCGCCGGCGTGCTGATGTACGAGCACGGCCCGAACGCCGGCGAGCCGGCCACTGCTGACGCCGACGAATACCTGCGCCAGTACTACGACGCGAAACGGCGTCACCTGGAGGTGGCCGCCCGCTATCCGCTGTACGAGCACACCTGGAACCTCGACGCGCCGGTGCTGCTGATCGGCTACGGGATCGTCAGCCGCGTGGCGGCCCCTCTGGCACCCGACTACGCCCTCTTCCGGCCGATCCGCATCCATCCGATGCTCGGCGACGAGCTGCGATCCATCGCCGATCGGTACGAGCAGGTCGTCTGCATCGAGGCCAACGACGGCCAGTACGCCGACATGGCGCAGCTGGCCCTGGGCCGGGAGGTCAAGCGCGTCCCGTTGCTTGGCGGCCGCATCTCGCTGGAAGCGGTGCGTGACGGCCTGGAGCGCGTGCTCGCCGGCGGCAGCGGCGATCCACCGATCCCGGCTGCACCCGAGGAGCACCAGCCTCGCTCACCGTTGGGAGTTGGCTGATGCCCGAAGCGCCGTACGCCGAGCTCGACTACAAGAAGAACCTCAAGCTCGACCTGTTCCCCACCATCTGGTGCCCGGGCTGTGGGATCGGCACGATCATGATGCAGCTGGCCATGGTGCTCGACGAGATGGCCATGGACGAGAAGAACACCATCGTGGTGACCGGCATCGGCTGCACCGGCCGGATGGGCGGCTACATGAAGTACGAGTCGGTCTACACGCTCCACGGCCGCACTCTGCCGGTGGCGGAGGCGATCAAGACCGTGAGGCCGGAGATGCACGTCATTGTCGTTGCCGGCGACGGTGACACAGCCAGCATCGGTGGCAACCACCTGATCCATGCCATCCGTCGCAACGCCCGATTGACGGTCCTCTGCAACAACAACGAGATCTACGGACTGACCGGTGGGCAGACCGGGCCCACCACGCCGACGGGCACCAAGACCCTCTCCTCGCCCGCCGGCAATCCGAACACGCCCATCAACCTGCAGGGGCTGGTTCGCTCGTCGGCGCACGCGCTCTACGCCAAGACGACCGTGTACCACCAGCTGCACATGCGCAACGTGATCCACGACGCCATCGAGCACGACGGCTTCGCCTTCGTCGACATCACCAGCCAGTGCATCGAGAACAACGGGCGGCGCATCGGCTTCGCCAGCGCCAACGAGATGCTCACCTTCTACCGCAAGACCTACAAGCGGGCCGCCAAGGATGCCGAGCACCTGAACCCATTCGAGATCGGCATCCTGTACCCGAAGACCGATGGCGCCGGGTCCACCAATGGCAACGGCGCCGGCATGACGGAGGTCCCCGAGCGGCCGGCAGACCTGCCCGCGCAACCAGCGGGCCCGATGACGTCCACCGCCGAGGCCCCCGCTGCCCGTGCCGTCGCGGACGACGACGAGAAGGCACGCAAGCGCGCGGAATCTCAGGAGCGCGCCGCGCTCATGGCGCAGCTCACCGCCGACGTGAAGCTTCAGGTGGCCAAGAAGGAGCTGACCCTGGTCGAGGCGCTGACCGCGGCCGGCCTCGAGGTTCCTGAATGGTTGCGCACCGGAGCGAGCGCCCCGGCGGGTGCACCGGTCGCGCCCGGTGACGTCGAGATCAGCGCGTCCGGAGACGATCCCGGCACGCAGGACCAGCCGACCGAGCTCGCTGCCCAGAAGGCCGAGGCGATCGCGGAACGGCGCGACGAGCCGGCCCCACCGCCCGAGGCCGAGGTTGCGGCGTCTCCCCCGGACCCGAAGGAAGTGAAGCGAGCCGAGGCGCAGCGCAAGCTCGCGCTCATGCAGCGCCTGCCATCGGAGCTGAAACTGCGAGTCGCCACGCGCGAGATCAGCCTGGAGGACGCGCTCCGTGAAGCCGGCGTCGAGGAGTGACGACGCGCATTGCGCTCGACGGTGTCGGTGGCCAGGGCGTGCGGGTCATCGCCGGCGTGCTTGGCGCGCTGTTGGCGCGCATGGGCAAGCAGGTGACCGTGCTGTTCGACTACGACTCCAGCGTGCGCGGCTCAATGTCCGACGCGTTCGTCATCTTCGACGACCTGCCGATCGCCAACCCCGTTGTCGAAGAGGCGGACATCATGCTGAAGCTCGCCGACAAGGGGCACCTCCGCATCAGCGGACGCAAGGTCGTCACCGACCTTGGCCTTGGCCGGCCGGGCGACGAGCAGATTCCGTTCGCGTCGCTCGGCAGCGAGCACTTCGGAAAGGAGCTGTTCGGCAACATGATCGCCCTGGGACGGCTCCTGAACCTGGCGGCCATCGAGTTCAACGAGCCGGCCATCCGCGAGTCGCTGCCGCGCCGCTTCCAGGACGAGAACGTGGCGGCGGTGCGTTTCGGCTACCAGCTGACGGATGACGAGATCGCGCGCCTTGCCGCCGCTGCCCCGCCCAGTCGCTTCGAGATGAACGACGCCGCCACCGCGCCGGAGCACCGGCAGACGGGGATCGCCACCGGCGCGCAGGTGGCAATCGCCAGTGACGCAGGGGAAACGGGCTAGGCCGCTTGAGCATCGACCTGCTGGGCGAGGCACGACGACGGATCGAGGCGGGGGATCCCACGTCGGCTCGTCGCCTCGCCGAGCGCGCACTTGCCTTGGCTCGCGAGTCAGGCACGCCGCAGGCGGTCGCCGCGTGCGCGCAGATGCTCGGCGAATGCCTCTACGTGATCGGCGACATCGACGGGGCCTGGACGCTGGTGGAGGATGCGCTGCGACTGGACGAAGCCACTGGCGACCCGGCCGCACTGGCTGCCGACCTCAACCTGATGGGGGTCGTGCACATGACCGTCGGGCAGAACGACGCCGCCCTTCCGATGTTGCAGCGCTCGTATGACCTCCGATCCGGGGCACTCGGCCCAGATCACGAGGAGACCATCGAAAGCCTCAACAACCTGGCCGTGGCGCACTGGAGGTCGGGCGCCCAGGACCTGGCCATCGCCACGCACGAAGACGCCCTGCGGCGCTGCGAAACAGCCCTTGGAGAGAACCACCGCCGCACGGCGGAGACGCTCAATGCCCTGGCCGTCAAGGTGCAATCGCTCGCTGACGGCGCCGCCAGGGCGCGCCAGCTGTACGAGCGAGGCGTTTCCGCTGCCGAGGGCGCGCTCGGTCCGGACAGCGAGCTGGTCGCGCGCCTCCTCGTCAACGTCGCAACGGCGCGAATCGGCGACGGCGACCTGGACGGCACGGCCGCCCTCCTGGATCGGGCACTCGCGCTCCACGAGCGTCATTTCGGCTCGATGAGCCGCTGGACGGCATGGCCGCTCGATACACAGGGCAACCTGGCGCTGATGGAAGGTCGCCACGACGATGCCCGCCGAGCCTTCGAGCGTGCGTTCGTCATCCGCATGAACGAGCTGGGGCCGACGGATCGCGAGACGCTTGACGCGGCGATCGGTCTCGCGACAGCGCTCGGCAGCATCGATGCGCTGGGGATGAGTGAGGCCACAGCGATCTACCTGCCGGTCATGGCACTCCAGCCAGACGAGGACACCGGCGGCCTGCCGCGCAGCGCGCTGCCGGACCCCAGAGACGCGGAAGTGCAGCTGCGACGCATCGCCTCGCGCATCGAGCAGAAGTTCGAGATGGATCCCGGGCAAGCGGCCGCAATCGGGCGGGCCGGCGAGCTCGAGGCCGAGGCGGACATGGCGTACCTGGCGGGCGACATCGACGTCGCGTCAGATCGCCTGCGCGAGGCCATCGCGCTGCTCGAGGTCGCCCGTGGCGCCGACGATCCTTCCCTCGTGGAGCCGCTGCATCGGCTCAAGCTGGCCCTGCGGGTGGGAGGGATCGAGAGCGGTGTCCTGCCGATCCTGGAGCGCATCCACGCGATCCTGGTCGAGGCCTACGGCGAGCTGCATCCGCTGACGATTCGCGCCCTGGGCGAGCTCTACTGGCAGCAGCGCCGCGACTTCGGTCCGGCGGGCGGCAGGGAAACGGCGGACCGGATCCTGCGACAGGTGGAATCGGCGCTCGGGTCGGATAGTCCCGCGGCTCGCCTCCTCGACGAGGTGCTGGGCGCAGCGCGCGACCAGGTTCCCGCCGGCAGCGAGCCCTGGGAGGAGGCCCTGTCGGTAAGGCGCGAGCGGATTCTCGCGGCCCCGTCACCAATCGCGGAGGAGCTGCTCTCCGAGGTCGCCGGCACGCCATGGCCGACGTTGCAGCACGCATACGGGCCAGCGCTCGACACGCCGCGGCACCTGCGCCTCCTGCTCGCCGACGACGAGCAGGTCCGCGACGATGCCCTGGACCTGCTGGGCGAGTCCCTGCTGCACGAGGGCTCGGTATACACGGCCACGGTCCCCGCGATGCGCGCCGTGCGGCGACTGGCCGGCGACCGCCGCGTCCCGGGGCGGCATCGCTTGATCGCGTTCCTGCTGGGCAGCGTCGAGGTCGCACGAGGGACCGAAGGGGCTGCAGCGGATGAGCTCAGAGCCGCCCTCGCCGACTTTCCGACCCTGCTCCGCTTCCTGATCTCTTCGAACGACCGCGCCGTGACCGAGGCGGCGGCGCAGGCGCTGGCCGACCTCGAAGGCTAGGCGCGCGCGGCGGGCGTCTCCACAAGGTGGTCCAGCGCCTCGTCCAGTCGGGTCGCCTCGTCGCTGGTGAGTGGCCGCATGGGGGCTCGCATGTCAGGTCGCACCGGCACGCCACGGCGAGCCAGCACGTGCTTGGCCGAAGCGATGAACGGCTGCGCCTCCATCGCGCCGCGCAAGGCCGCGAGTCTTGCCTCGGCGTGTGCATCGGGCTGATCCAGCGCGCGTCGCACCTCGTCCGGGAAGGCGGCCGCCAGGCCGGAGACGGCGCCGGCCGCCCCCCGCGCCAGCGCCGCCGGCAGCACCGGTTCGGATCCGATGAGCACCGGCAGGCCAAGCTCGAGGTACGGTGCAGCCCTCTCCCACGGAGACTCGCTGACCTTCAGTCCAGCGAGGTTCGGCGCCGCCTCCGCAACGTCGGCTACGACATCAGGGCTCACCGGATAGCCACTGCGGGCCGCGAACGCGTAGATGAAGAACGGCAGGGGAGCACACGCCTGTGCGGCGGCCACGAAGTGGTCGGTGAGCGCCGCTGCGTCGAGCGGAAAGTAGGGAGGCGGGATGACGGCCACGCCATCGGCCCCGATCTCGGCCGCGTGAGCCGCCAGCGCGGCCGTGTCACGCGTCGATTGCGCCCCGGCGTGGACGATCAACCGACTTCGCACCGCGGCACGGAAGGCGACCGCCGTGCGGCGCCGCTCGTCGAGCGAAAGGAGGATGCCCTCGCCGGTCGTGCCGCAGGCGAAGGCGCCATCGGCCCCGTTCTGCGCCAGGAAGGCGGCCATCGGCCAGACCGCGTCCTCGTCCAGCTGGTCGCCCCCGTCGGTCAACGGGGTGACGGTCGCCACGATCAGAGGTGGGTGGTCGAAGGACCATGGGAGGTTCGGCATGCGCGCAGCGTAGCCTGCTAGGCTGCCCGCCACCATGACGACGGCGGCCGCGCGTCCAACCCTTGACCTGGCGACCATCCGTCGCGCGCCTAAAGCGCTGCTGCACGACCACCTTGATGGCGGGCTGCGGCCGCGCACGGTGATCGAGCTGGCGGCCGAGGCCGGCTACCACGATCTGCCGACCACGGATCCGGACGAGCTGGCGCGCTGGTTCACCCTCGGCGCCGATCGGAAGTCGCTCGAGCTGTACCTGGATGGCTTCCGCCACACGGTGGCCGTCATGCAGACGGCCGAGGCGCTGGAGCGGGTTGCCGCGGAGTGCGTCGAGGACCTGGCCGAGGACGGCGTCGTCTATGCCGAGATCCGGATGGCGCCGGAGCTGCTTACCGACGGCGGCCTGAGCCTGGACCAGGCGGTCGAGGCGATGCTCGCTGGACTCCGCCGGGGATCGCAGGGCCGGCCGATCACCACGGGACTGATCGTGACCGCCATGCGTCAGGCGGCGCGCTCCGTGGAGATCGCCGAGCTGGCGGTGCGACATCGCGACGAGGGCGTCGTCGGTTTCGACATCGCAGGACCGGAGGCGGGATATCCGCCAACCCGTCATCTCGACGCTTTCCACCTCATCGCACGCGAGAACTTCCACTTCACCATCCACGCCGGTGAGGGATTCGGCCTGCCGTCGATCTGGGAGGCACTGCAGTGGTGCGGAGCCGAACGGCTGGGGCACGGCGTGCGCATCGTCGAGGACATCACCGCGCGACCTGACGGACGCGTGGGCCTGGGACGCCTGGCCGCCTACGTCCGGGATCGGCGCATCCCGCTCGAGATGTGCCCGACCTCGAATGTGCACACGGGAGCGGCCACGAGCATCGCCGAGCATCCGATCGAGCTGCTCCGCCGGCTGCGCTTCCGCGTCACCGTGAACACCGACAACCGGCTGATGAGCGGGATCAGCCTGTCGAGCGAATTCGCGACCCTCTCCGCCAGTCACGGGCTCAGCCTGGACGACATGGAGTGGCTCACGCTGAACGCAATGAAGAGCGCCTTCTGGCCGTTCGACGGCCGGCTGCGGATCATCAACGAGCAGGTGAAGCCGGGATTCGCGCACCTGCGTGCCGAGGCGGCCGCCGCGGAGCTGGGGACCGGCTGAGAACCGCCCCGGCATCGGTGTAGACTCGACCAGCCGACCTGCCGCCCCGTTCCTGGAGTCAACCGAGGCCAATGACCTACGTCATCACGGAGCCATGCATCGGCGTCAAGGATGCTTCCTGCGTCGACGTCTGCCCGGTCGACTGCATCCACGCCACGGACGACGACGCAATGTTCTTCATAGATCCGGACGAGTGCATCGACTGTGGGGCGTGCGAACCGGAATGCCCCGTGACGGCGATCTTCGCCGAGGACGCGGTGCCGGACCAGTGGACGAACTTCATCCAGATCAACGCCGACTACTTCACCAACAAGTAGCGTGGCCGCCCGCCTGATCGTTCTCTACCGCCCGCCGGATGACCCGGCCGCATTCGACGCCCACTATCGCGACGTCCATACGCCGATCGTGCAGCGCTACCCCAACCTGCGCGGCATCCGGCTGATCAGGACCGATGGCGTGGCTGGGCGCCCACCAGACTTCTACCTCATGGCCGAGATGGCGTTCGATTCGCGCGCCGACCTCGATGCGGCACTTGGCTCGGAGGCGGGAATCGAGAGCGGTCGCGACCTGCGCAACTTCGCCGGCGCCGGCGTCACGCTGCTGGTCGCCGACGATGACGCGACGACCGATGGCTGAGCTCTCCAGTCCCGCCGCCGTCGACCCGGCCACGCTTGGCTTCGAGCGGATCCAGTACACGAAGGACGCCG
>DASSCW010000047.1:0-5256 GCA_035697465.1 Candidatus Limnocylindria bacterium
AGCCAGAGCGTGTAGACGAAGACGTAGAACGCGATCGCACTCGCGGCCAGCAGCGCCGACAGCAGGTTGACCGTGACCGTCAGCCAGGCGAAGGAGACGATGCTGAGCAGCACCCCGAAGACGAGCGCGCTGCGCGGCTCCACTGCGTGTCGCGGCAGCGGCCGATGCCGCGTCCGCCGCATCAGGTCGTCGATGTCGCGGTCGATGTACTGGTTGATCGCGTTCGCGCCACCCGCGGCGAGAGTACCGCCGATCACGACGGCCGCCACCAGCCATGGGCTCGGCAGGCCGCGCTGGGCAAGCACCATCGTTGGGACGGTGGTGACCAGCAGCAGCTCGATGATGCGCGGTTTCGTCAGCGCGACATAGGCGCGCAGCTTGTCCATTGGACGGCCCTTATCGGGCAGGTCGACGGGGGCGTCATGCGTGGATCCGGCCGGCGCCGTCACGCGCAGCGTCGCCAGGAGGAGCCAGACGAAGGAGGCGAACAGCGCCGCCCCAACGGCCAGGTGTGGCACCACGAAGGCGGCCGACAGTCGAGACCAGACATTTGCCGCGCCGAGCGCCACCTGGACGATCACCAGCACGACGGCCGCGGCCGCGAGCCGGCGCGGCAGCGCTTCGGCGGTCGCGCCGCGCACGGAAAGCCACGTCCAGAGCACCAGGCCGGCCACCACCACCGCCAACGCCCGATGCGCCACCTGGATGAGCTGGGGCGTCGTCGCGATTGCGGGCAGCAGGCTCCCGTCCATGGTCGGGAAGTCACCGTAGGCGAGCCCGGCGTCGTGGCCGGTGACCCACGACCCCAGCAGCATCTGTGCGAACACGGCCAACCCGGTGGCGCCGATGAGGATGACGGGGAGGCCCCGCCGGCGAGCCGGTAGCGGTCCGTTCGCCGCGCGGTCCGCAATGAGGATCGTCATCGCCAGGACGGTCAGCGCCATGGCCAGGTGCGCGGTCACCAGCTCGCGGCGGAGCGCCTGGAGGACGACCTGGCCGCCGAGCAGCGCCTGCACGATGACCAGAACACCCGCGACCACGGCCGCAACCAGCAGCGTCCGATCCCGGCGGCGGGCGGTGAAGACCGTGATGAGAGCCACAGCTCCAACCAACGGACCGACTGCCAGGGCGGCGACCAGGCGGTGCGAATGCTCGATCCACGCGTGCAGCTCGGCTGGTGGCACCCAGTCACCGAAGCAGAGCGGCCAATCCGGGCAGCCCAGCCCCGAATCCGTGGCACGAACCAGGCCGCCCACCGCGATCAGGACGAACGTCGCGACGGCGGCGGCGATGGCCAGCTTGGCGAATCGGCTCAAGGGTCCTCGCACTGGGGGAGCGGCACGCATTGCCGTTGGGGGCGTTGAGGCGCTAGGCCGGCATCATACCGACGGTGCCGCAGATCGTCATCGCGCGCGGCCGGCCTCGACGCGTCGCTCCGCCCGGCGCGCCTGCGGCACGCGCCGCAACGGGCGCGGGACGATCGGCCAGAGGCGGCGCGAGATCGCCGCCACGGCCTTCATGCCCGCGTCGCGCCGCGGCGACCAGCTGATCCCGTAGCCGCGACGAATCGGATCCGGCAAGACCGACATGGAGATCAGGTGGGCGGTATCCCAGGCCAGCCTCGGCGGGAAGCGGGTCGGGTGCAGGACGGCCGGTGCCAGTGATCGGGCGGTGGGGCTGACGGTCACGGTCCCGTTGGCGATGAGGCGCTCCATCTCGGCGCGCAGCTCAGCCAGCGTGACCGGCAGCACCGTCTCCGGCACGCCCAGCCGAACCGCGACCTGCCGGGCTTCGGCGTGGTACGCCTCTGCCTCGTCCTGGCTGAGCGGCGCCACGTAGAGGTCGTAGACACGCAGCGCGGTGTCGACCAGGGTGGCATGCACCCACAGCAGCAGGTGGGGGTCGGTAGCGGTGTACGCCTCACCGGTCTCGGGCACCGTCCCCCCCACGGCGCCGTGGATCGCGTTGATGCGTCGCAACGCCAGCTCGGCCCTCGGACGGGTGCCGAACACCACCGCGAAGCTGGCGTTCAGGGTTCGGCGCAGCCGCGCGAACGGATCCACGCGGAAATCAGAGTGCTGTGCGACGCCGGCGGCAATGGCCGGGTGGGCGAGCTGCATCAGCAGCGCGCAGGTTCCGCCTGCCAGCACCATGACCTCACCATCGATGCGCCACGATTGGCTGCCGGGCCCAAAGAGGCCCTCGACTGCCGGCCCCTCCGCCGGCGCCGCGAGGCTCATCGGCGGGCGCTGAACTCCGGGAGCGCCCTGAGCAGGAAGCCGGCCACGAGACCCGCGGCGAATCCGCCGATGTGGGCCAGGTACGCCACGCCCCCGCCGCCCGAATCCTCGACGGTCGCTCCGAAACCGCTGATGAGCTGGAAGACGATCCAGATTCCGATGGCCACAATCGCCGGCACCTGCGCGGGGAAGCGGAAGAGGAGCACCGTCACGCGGTTCCGCGGGAAGAGGACGAGGTAGGCGCCCAGCACTCCGGAGATGGCGCCGGAAGCGCCGAGGGTGGGGATCACCGAATCAACGTTGCTGAAGATTTGCGCCAGGCTGCCGATCACTCCAGTGACGAGGTAGACGACGAGGAACACGACGGGTCCGGCGCGATGCTCGACGTTGTCGCCGAATATCCACAGGAAGAGCATGTTGCCGGCGATGTGCAGCAGGCCGGCGTGCATGAACATGCTGGACAGCAGGGTGAACTGGATCGGCGAAGGCCCGGGCGCCTGATCCAGGAGGAGCTCCTGACCGCCGATCTCGATCAATGACGGACGGACCAGGTCAACGCCGTTGACGACCTCGAAGGGGATCGCGCTCCAGCCCAGGGTGAAGGGGCTATCTGCTCCAAGTCCCTGCAGCAGCACAAAGACCGCGACGTTGATCCCGATGAGGGTGAGCGTGACGAATGGCAGGCCGTGTCCGGGCTGGTTCTCGTCGCCGATCGGAAACATCGGGCGATCTTAACGGGCCGACGCGGCCCGCTTTTCCGGATCGGGATCCCGGATGCCGACCCAGTTGACCACGGCGCCAGCCGCACAGAGCAGCGCGGCGATCAGCATTGCCAGGCGAAACGCCTCCGTCGACGCGCCGCGCGCAGCATCCTTCAGCTCGTCCGCGGCTGATTGCTCCGGCGGGTTCAATGGCGAGACCTGCTGCCGGACTTCGGGCGAGGAGACGTCTATGCCGGGCACACGATCGGCCAGGCTCGCGTAGAAGGCACTCGAAATGGCGATGAAGATGACCGATGTCGCCAGTAGCGGGCCGATGCGGCTGATCGCGTTGTTGAATGCCGACGCCAGTCCGGAGTTCCCCACCGGGACGGATGACATGAGGGCTGTGGTCAGCGGCGCCACCAGCATCGCGATCCCGATCCCGAAAAGGACGATGGCGGGCAGCACGTCGACGAAAGCGCTCGCCGGAGGCACCAGTGTGGCCGGATCGCCGACGCCTGCGACCCAGGCCCCGCTCGCTTCCGGCAGCCGCACGAACCAGAGCAGGCCGATGGCCATCAGCGCCGGGCCGAGTGACATGAAACGACGAGGCCCGTACCGGCCGGCCAGGTGGCCGAAGGTCGTGGACAGGAACGCGAGGGCAAGTCCGGTCGGCACGTTGGTCAGGCCCGATGCCAGCGCGGTGTAACCGAGCGTGCCCTGCAGGAAGACCGCGAGGAAGTAGCTGAGCACGTAGAGGGCGCCGTAGACCAGCAGCGTCGAGATGTTCGTGACGGTGAAGTTCCGCGAGCGGAAGAGGCTCGGGGGCACGAGCGGGTTGGGGCGCCACAGCATGAGCGGGACGACCGCGATCGTTGCCGTGGCCCCGACGATGAGGGCGACCCAGGCGGTGGGGTCGGCCCACTGCTGCTCCTGGCCCCGGATCGCGCCATACGAAAGGCCGCCGACCGCCGCTGCCACCGCGGCGGCGCCGAGCCAGTCGAAGCCGCCCGCCGCGTCCTCGTTGCGGCTCTCCGCCACGGACGCGACGGCGATCGCCACCCCCACCGCAACCAGCGGCACGTTGATCAGGAAGGCGATGCGCCAGTCGAACGTGTCGATCAGGAAGCCGCCGACAACCGGCCCGGCCACGACGAGCGCGCTCGTGGCGGCAGCCCAGATGCCGAATGCGCGACCGCGTTGCGGCCCTTCGAAGCTGGCATTGATGAGGGCCAGCGAGGTCGGCACGAGCAGCGCGCCGAATGCCCCTTGGGCGAGGCGCGCGACGATGAGCAGCTCCATGTTCGGAGCCAGGCCGCACGCCAGGGACGCCACTCCGAAACCGGCCAGGCCGGTGATGAACATCAACCGTCGACCGTATCGGTCTGCGAGCGCGCCGGCCAGGATCAGGAGCGCCGACAGCGAGAGCAGGTAGCCGTTGACGACGTACGACTGGCCCTCGAGCGTCCCGACCAGGCTCGCCGGCAGCTGCTCACCGATGGCGCGCAGCGCGACATTGACGATGGTGGAGTCCAGGAAGACGATCCCGGAGCCGAGCACCACGGCGACGAGCGTCCAGGTCCGCCGGCTCATGGTCGCAGCCTAGCAGTACGATGCGGGCATGAGCGCTGCCGCGCTCGATCGCCTGCTCGCCGCGCTGGTGGCCGCACAGCTGGTCACCGGGCTCCTCAGCCTGCGCGCCGGCAGCCCGCCAACGGCCCCACTCTTCGTCGCGCATGGCCTGCTGGCCGGGATGCTGATGGCGGCGGTTGCCCTGAAGCTGATCCGCTCGGCACCCTCCGCCATCGCCGCACGCCGCTGGCGGGCGCTGTCCCTGGGGGTCGTGCTCGCCCTCGCCGCCTCGGCCGCTCTGGCCGGAGGATTCCTGTGGGTCGCATCGGGAAGGATCCTGGTGATCGGCCAGTGGACGGTCCTCACGCTGCACATCTGGGCGGCGCTGGCGCTGGTGCCCTTCCTGGCGGCCCACCTCTCTCCGCGCCGTTGGCGCCTGCTGCGCCCGCCCAGGCGGCGCAGTGGCGGCCAGCTAATCTCGCGCCGAACGGCGCTCGGCACGCTGGGGCTGGCGACGATCGGCGTGACGGCATGGCTCGGCGCCAACCTGCTCGAGCAAGTGGCTGGCGGAATCCGTCGCTTCACCGGCTCACGCTGGCTGCCCGATGGGGGCGTCCCGCCGGTCACCACCTTCTTCGGCGAGGGCGCCCCGAACCTGAACCCTGACGCGTGGAGGATCCGGGTCGATGGTGCCGTCGAGCGGCCGCTCGAACTGTCAGTGTCCGAACTGGCGGCACTCGGAG
>DASSCW010000048.1:0-14505 GCA_035697465.1 Candidatus Limnocylindria bacterium
GCTCAGACCTCGATCAGCCGTTGCACTTGCTCGATCGAGCTGGCGCGTCCGCTGGCGCGGTCGACCGCGATCACGACCGCGTTCAGGCTGACCGGACCCTCCGCCACGTGGAAGCGCGTCGGCAGGTGCGTCAAGAAGCGCGGCAGCACCGTTTCCAGGCTGAAGCCGATGATCGAGTCCCGCGGGCCGGTCATGCCGATGTCGCTGACGTAGGCGGTCCCCTGCGGCAGGACGCGTGCGTCGGCGGTCGGCACGTGGGTGTGCGTGCCGACCACTGCACTCACCCGGCCATCCAGGTACCAGCCCATCGCGTTCTTCTCGGACGTGATCTCGCAGTGAAAGTCGAGGATCCGGATCGGGGGCAGTGGCTCGGCAGCGCCATCGAGCAGCGCGTCCATGGCAGCGAACGGCGAGTCCAGCTGGTTCATGAAGACGCGCCCCATGGCGTTAATGACCGCGACACGCTCGCCATCGGGCAGCTGGTGCACCAGCCAGCCACGGCCGGGTGCGTCATCGGGGTAGTTCATCGGGCGCAGCACCGGACGGTCCGAGTCGAGGTAGTCGTACACCTCGCGCTTGTCCCAGATGTGATTGCCGCTGGTGATGACGTCAATGCCGTGCGCCAGGAGCTCCTCGGACAGGCTGGGGGTCAGGCCGGCGCCGGCGGCCACGTTCTCACCGTTGGCGATCACCATGTCGACGTCGAGCTCGGTACGCAGGTCAGCCAGCGCGTGGACGATCGCCTGGCGGCCCGGCTTTCCGATGATGTCGCCGATGACCATGCACCGCAACTGTGCGGCGCGATCTGTCACCGCGCGTAGTCGACGGCGCGGGTCTCGCGGATGACCGTCACCTTGATCTGCCCCGGGTACTGGAGCTGGTCCTCGATCTTGCGCACCACGTCGCGCGCCAGCCGCGAGCTGGCCAGGTCGTCCATGTCCTCGGGCCGGACCAGGATCCGGATCTCGCGCCCGGCCTGGATCGCGTAGCAACGCTCGACTCCGGGGAAGGACAGCGCGATCTGCTGCAGGTCGTCGAGGCGCTTCACGTAGTTGTCGAGGCTCTCACCGCGTGCGCCGGGGCGCGAGGCGCTGATGGCATCCGCGATCTGCACCACCGTTGCCTCGGTCGACTCCTGCTCCACCTCCTGGTGATGCGCCGCAATCGCGTTGCAGACAGTTGGGTTCACGCCATAGCGGCTGGCGATGTCGCCGCCGATCAGCGCGTGCGGCCCCTCGACCTCGTGGTCGACGGCCTTGCCGATGTCGTGCAGCAGCCCGCCCTTCTTCGATTCCGCCACGTTGGCGCCGATCTCGGCGGCCAGCAGGCCCGCCAGGCGCGCGGTCTCGACCACGTGGTTGAGCACGTTCTGTCCGTAGCTGGTGCGGTACTTCAGCCGGCCGAGCAGCTTGATCAGCTCGGGATGGAGGCCCGGTACGCCGGCGTCGTAGGCTGCCTGTTCCCCCGCCTGGCGCATGACCGCCTCGATCTCCGCCCGGCACTTGGCGACCGTCTCCTCGATGCGCCCGGGGTGGATCCGACCGTCGCTGATGAGCTTGGTCAGGGCCATGCGCGCGACTTCGCGGCGGACCGGATCGAAGCCGGACAGGACCACGGCCTCCGGCGTGTCGTCGATGATGAGGTCGACGCCGGTCGCCTGCTCCAGCGCCCGGATGTTCCTGCCTTCGCGGCCGATGATGCGGCCCTTCATTTCCTCCGAGGGAAGCGGCACCACGGTGACCGTCGCCTCCGAGGTGTGGTCTGCAGCGATCCGCTGCATGACGGTCGTCAGGATGCGACGTGCGCGCTCATCGCCCTCGTCGGACGCGCGTCGCTCGATCTCGCGCACACGGTGCTGCGCCTCTGCCTGTGCCTCATCCACGATCTGCTGGATGAGTGACTGGCGCGCCTCTGAGGCGGTCAGCCCGCTGACGCGTTCGAGCTCTGCGATCTGGCGCTGCTGGAGGGCGGTGAGCGCCGCCTTCTCCGCCTCCACCTCGCGCTGGCGCTCCTCGAATCCCTCCTCGCGCCGTTCCAGCGTTTCCACCTTGCGATCCAGGCTCTCGGACCGATCGAGCAGCAGGCGCTCCTGGCGCTGCAGGTCCGCTCGCTTCTCGCGAGCCTCCTCCTCCGCCGCGCGCTGCGCCTGCAGGGCGTCGTCCTTTCCCTCCAGGACGATCTCCTTCTGCTTGGCTCGCGCCTCGGCGATCAGGCGCTCGGCGTATCCCTCGGCGTGCT
The DNA here is from genome assembly GCA_035697465.1 of Candidatus Limnocylindria bacterium. Taxonomy (GTDB): domain Bacteria; phylum Chloroflexota; class Limnocylindria; order QHBO01; family QHBO01; genus DASSCW01. The sequence continues at coordinate 2,239 of DASSCW010000048.1, forward strand.
TGACGGCACTGGCCGCGACGAAGCGGCGCGCCACGTAGCCGACGGCGATGCCGACGACAAGGGCGGCGGCCGCTGCCAACAAAACCTCGGTGCTGAACGGCATCGGCTCCTCCATATGGGAGCCCTGGATGGGCCTGGTCGCGTCCAGATGCTGGACGCCGTGGTCGAATTCGTACTGACGGTCGCAACCCGTGGGCCGGTTCGCTGACCGATCCGGGGAGTGTAGCGCAAGCCGCGTCGGCGGTCGGTTGGCCGCCCTTGGTCAGTCGCGCAGCTGCCCCATCAGCCGGATCATGTCGAGGTCGCGGGGCATGAAGTCCTGCAGCATGATCCGCTGCGCGCCGGCTTGGGCGAAGGCGCGCAGGCGCTCCCCTGCTTCATCCAGGGTGCCGATGATCCAGCGCGAACGGCGCTCGGCCAGCCACGCGTCGGCATCGGCCCGGCTACCGGAGCCCATGATCTCCAGCTGCTGGAGAATTCGATCGTTCAGCTCACCGCGCGACTCGGCGATCAATACGCCGGTCATCGCGCTGTGCGTCACCTCCGCCGGATCGCGACCGATCGCGCGGCATGCGTCGTCGATTCGCGCGAACGCTTCCCGTGCGTCGGCGGGCGTGGCCGAAGTCAGATTGAACTCGTCGCCGTAGCGAGCGGCCAGCCTTGCCAGGCGCGGGCCGCCTCGTCCGCCGAGCACGATCGGCGGGTGACGTCGTCCGTTGCGCGCGGGCCTGGCGCGGAACAGCGAGCCGTCGACCTGCCAGTACTTCCCCTCGAAACGCCAGCCGTCCGGTTCGGTCCAGAGGCCGTGGACGATGGCGACCGATTCCTCGAGCATCGTGAAGCGCTCACCCAATGACGGAAACGCGACTCCCAGTTGCGCGTGCTCCAGGTCGTTCCAGCCCGCCCCCATCCCGACCTCGATGCGTCCCCCGCTCATCTCGTCGACGCTGGCCACCAGCTTGGCGAAGGGTCCCGGCAGCCGGAAGGTTATCGGCGAGACCAGTGATCCCAGGCCGATGCGCTCAGTGTCGCGGGCAAGCCCTGCCAGTGTCGCCCAGGCGTCCGTCGTCGGCTGGTCGGCCGGGCCGGGGAAACTGGCGTAGTGGTCGGAGCGGAAGAATGCCTCCAGCCCAGTCTCCTCGGCCGTTCGTGCGGCATCCAGGATCTCCTGGTAGGTGAGCCCCTGCTGGGGCTCGGTCATCAGCGCCAGGCGCATCCGTCAGCCGGCCTCGGTTTCACGCGTCCGCCGAGACGAACCGCGCGCCGCCTGGTAATGCGCCAGGTACTGCTCGACGAGGTGGCGTCGACACCGGACATGCCCTTCTCCTGCGTGTGCGTGACGGGTCCACGATAGCGCGGCTGGCCGCCTCAGTCGTCGTCCAGGGTCTCGCTCTCGCCCTCGTGAGGACTGGCCGCTTCGCGCAGCGCGTCACGCACCGTCTCAGGGTCGAAACCGCGGCGCACGAGGAACATGCCGATGCGCTGCAGCGCCCTGCGCTCCGTTGGCAGCGTCCGCCCCCGCAGGTGCCGCTGCAGGGCGATCCGGGCACGCTCCGCTTCGGTTGCCGGCAATGCCTCGTGGTCGAGGGCAGGTTCCGCCAGTTCGCCGTCCCGCAGCTCCTCCAGCACATCGCGCGGCACGCCGCGCTGCCGAAGTTCGGCCTCCACCAGACGCCGGCCACGCGGCGAGTGGCGGTCACGCTGCTCGGCCCACCATCGCGCAAAGCCGGCGTCGTCCACGTAACCGAGCGCCGCCAGGCGGGCGAGCGTCGTCTCGATCTGCCCATCATCCGCGCCGCCGCGTCGCAGCCGCCGCTCGAGCTCCCAGCGCGTGCGCGGCCGGGCGGCCAGGAAGCGAGCGGCGATCTCCATCGCCGCCTCATCGTCCGGGGGCTGCCGCTCCTTGGGGCCAGTCCGTCGCCGCGCACTCATCCCGCCGCCTTACCCCAATCCCGCGGTCGATGGCCGCGCAGGAGCTGTCCCGCAGACGCCCAGCCGATCAGGCGTGCGGCGCTCCAACCAGGCGCCGGGCGGAGGCGCGGAATCTCGAGTGCATCGTCGACGCGGACCTCATTCCAGGCGTGCACCACCCGGCCGTCGCCCAGCGCGATTCCCACGTGGCCCCACTCGCGGTCGACCCCGTTCAGCGGCCCGCCGCACGCGAAGAAGACGAGCGATCCGGCGGCCGGCGGGTGCGCGGATTCGTATGGGGTCAGTTCGAGGGCGGCCGCCGCTTCGGCGGCGGTCGCCTCGCCGAACACCTCGATCTGGTTCGGACGCTCGAACGCATCCTCGACGAAGGCGAGGCAGCGGCCGGCGTAGGAAGCATTGCCACGGCGGGCGACGGCCCACTCCAGGGCGCGCGTCACCAGGAGCGCGGTCGGCGGACCGACCTGCGCGTTATTCGGCTTCGCTGATCCCCTCCACGCCCACGTCGATCGAGGCGACCTTGTTGCGGATCTCGTCCTCGATCTTGGTCGCGATCTCGGCGTTGGCCTTGAGGAAATCGCGGGCGTTCTCGCGTCCCTGGCCGAGGCGGGTGTCGCCGTAATTGAACCAGGCGCCGGTCTTGGTCAGCACGCCGGCCGCGATCCCCACGTCCAGCAGGCCGCCCTCCCGGCTGATGCCCTCGTTGTACATGATGTCGAACTCGGCCAGCCGGAAGGGCGAGGCGACCTTGTTCTTCACCACCTTGACGCGGGTCCGCGAGCCGACCGCATCGGTCCCGGTCTTCAGGGTTTCGATGCGACGGATGTCGAGGCGCACGCTGGCGTAGAACTTCAGCGCGCGACCGCCCGGCGTGGTCTCCGGGTTGCCGAACATGACGCCGATCTTCTCGCGCAGCTGGTTGGTGAAGACGAGCGCCGTCTTGCTGCGGTTGATGGCGCCGGTCAGCTTGCGCAGGGCCTGGCTCATCAGGCGGGCCTGGAGGCCGACGAAGCTGTCGCCCATCTCGCCCTCGATCTCGGCGCGGGGCACCAGCGCCGCCACCGAGTCGATGACGACCACGTCCACCCCGTTGCTGCGAATCAGGGTCTCGGCGATCTCGAGCGCCTGCTCGCCGGTGTCCGGCTGGCTGACCAGCAGCTCGTCGACGTTGACGCCGACGTTGCGGGCGTAGCCCGGATCCAGCGCGTGCTCGGCGTCGATGAAGGCGGCCACGCCCCCGGCGCGCTGCGCGTTGGCGACGATGTGGTAGCAGAGGGTGGTCTTGCCGCTCGACTCGGGGCCGAAGATCTCGGTGATCCGGCCGCGCGGAACGCCGCCGACGCCGAGCGCCAGGTCGAGTGCCACCGACCCGGTCGGGATGACCTCGATCTGCTGGGCGCCCTTGTCGCCGAGGCGCATGATCGCGCCCCGGCCAAACTGCTTCTCGATCTGGAGGATGGCGGCATCGACGGCGCGGTTGCGCTCGCCGTTCCGCTCTGGCGGGGTCTGGGGCTGGGCCTGGGCCGGGGCCACCGGGGCGTCCATGGTCTTCGTGGGCTCCTTCTCTGTCGCGCCCGGCTCTCGGATCAGGTCACTCCTCCTCGCCGGGTTCGGTGCGCGGCTTGCGCTTGGGTTTGATCACCTCGACCGACGCCGGCGGCTCATAGGCCGATACCGGCGGCACCTTGGGCGCCTTGGCCTTCGGCTTGCGCTTCTCCTGGTGGCGCGGTCGATCTCGGCCCTTCGCCATCTTGAGCAGACCTCCGATTCCGGCCGGTCGCGGTGTCGCCATAGCCTGCCGAATGGAGGCTTACTCGCCCATTATCGGCTGCTTATCGACCCCGGCCGGCGCTCGAAATTGCGCCGCGACGACCTCCCGCAGCGATGCGAACGACCCATCGGCCAAAGCGCCACGGATCCGCCGCATCAGATCGAGAGTATAGGTGACGTTATGGACCGAGGAGAGCCGATAAGCGAGCAGCTCCTGCGCCCGGAACAGGTGCGCGACGTAGGCGCGGCTGTGGTTGCGACAGGCTTCGCAGCTGCACACGGGGTCGATGGGCCCGCCATCGTCAAGGAACCGCGCGTTGCGCAAGTTGAGCTTGCCTTCGCTCGTCCACAGCTGGCCGTTGCGCGCCACGCGCGTCGGCAGCACGCAGTCGAAGAGGTCGATCCCGCGTTCGATCGCGGCGAAGAAGTCAGGCGGCGCGCCGACCCCCATCAGGTACCGGACCCGCGGGTCGTCGCCCAACGTTTCGGCCACGACACTCAGCGTGCTCGACATCTCCGCCTTGCTCTCCCCCACCGAGAGGCCGCCGATGGCAATCCCATCGAAGTCGAGCCCCGCCACCGCCGTTACGCTCTCCCGTCGCAGCGCCGGGTCCACGCCGCCCTGCACGATGCCGAACAGTGCCTGGTCGGCCCGGCTGCGGGCCGCAAGGCAGCGTTCCGCCCAGCGGTGGGTACGGGCCATCGCCTCCGCCACCTCGGTGGCCGGCTTGGTCGCGTCGACCAGCTGGTCGAAGGCCATGGCGATGTCGCTGCCAAGGGCCTCCTGGATCTCGATCGCTCGCTCCGGCGTCAGGCGTTGCGGCGAGCCGTCGAGATGGCTGGTGAAGGTCACCCCGTCGTCGTCGATGCGTCCGAGATGGGCCAGGCTGAACACCTGGAAACCGCCTGAATCGGTGAGGATCGGTCCATCCCAGCCCATGAACCGATGGAGCCCGCCCAGGCGCGCGATGCGCTCGTGGCCGGGTCGCAGCGAGAGGTGGTACGTGTTGGCGAGGATGATCTGCGCGCCGGAGGTCCTCAGGTCCGCCGGCGTGAGGCTCTTGACGGTGGCCTGGGTGCCGACGGGCATGAACTGTGGCGTATCGATCCCGCCATGCGGCGTCTCAAGCCGGCCGAGCCGGGCCAGGCCTGTGTCAGTGGACTGAAAGCTGAACGAAATCGGGCCGGCCGTTGGCTGCTGACCCATAGCCGACGTCACCAAGAGAGGATAGGCTACGCATTCCCAGGAGGAGGCAGGCGTTGCGACTGGCCGACTGGCCCCGGAACCCGTATCTCAACGACGAGCTGCGCGAGTGGGTGCACGTCCATCTGCAGTCGCTTGGCGTCGAGGACGTCGCGATCTACGCCATTGCCGCCATGGGCCAGGACGAGGAGCGCCGCGTGTTGGTGGCGACCGAGGTCGGGCTGCTGGACTCCTGGTACGCGCCACACGGCTCGACCGCGCGCTTCTCCCTCAGCGTCCGCCTCTATCCATGGGCGACCGTGCACGGCGTCGATCTGCGGGGCGAGACCTTCCGCCTGTGGGCGCACGAGCATCAGAGCCGATGGCGCCTGCGGCTCGCCCGGCCGGCGCTCGACACCATGGCCGACACGCCCGAGCTCGGGCGGGCGCTGGCCGAGTTCGCCGCCGCCTGCGCCGTGATGTCCGAGCCGGCAGGTCAGCCGCCGCAGGCCGCTGCCCCCGACGTAGAGGATGCGGTACCCGCCTTCCTGGGACGAGCCGCCGACTCGCGCGCACCGATCCGCGTCGAGCCGGAGGCCGTACCGGCCCGAACCCAGGTTGCCACTCCGCCAACCGCCCCGCCTCAGCCGGACGATACGGTCATGGACATGGAGCGGCGGCTCGGCCTGCGCGGGCCCGAGGACTGAGCGACCCTCAGGCGATCAGCATCGCGTCGCCGAAGCTGAAGAAGCGGTAGCCCGCCTCCAACGCAGCCCGATAGGCCGCCAGCAACGTGTCCCGCGCGTCGTAGGGCGACGCGTCGCGCATTCCTGCCTGGACCCAGGCGGTGACCAGCAGCAGCAACGAGCTGCGTGGCAGGTGGAAGTTGGTGATGAGCGCGTCGATCGACGCGAAGGCGTGCGGCGGCGTGATGTACAGGCTGCTCCAGCCTGATGCGGCGCCACCCTGCGCCCGTGTCTCCAGGACGCGCACCGTGGTGGTGCCGACCGCCACGACGCGCCCTCCCGCACGCCTAACGGCGGGCATGGCGCGACGTGCGGCGAGCGGGATCTCGTACCACTCGCGGTGGATGTGGTGCTCGTCTATGTAGCTGCCCTCGAGCGGCCGAAACGTGTCCAGCCCGACATGCAACGTCACGTTCGCGCGACGGATCCCCTGCTCCTCCAACTCGTCGAGCAGGCGCGGCGTGAAATGCAGGCCGGCCGTCGGCGCCGCCGCCGACCCGGGCGGTTGGGCGTAGACCGTCTGGTAGCGCTCGGCAGCGCTTGACCGGTCGCTGATGTACGGGGGCAGCGGCATCTCGCCGGCGTCGCCCATTACGGCCAGCGGATCGCGGTAAAAGCGGACGGCCCGCGTCCCGTCTCCCAGGCGCTCCCCCACCTCCAGCACGTCGCCGGACCGGAGCGTCACCCGCTCGCCGACGTCAATGCGCCGTGACGGCCGCACGAGCGCCTCCCAGCGCACGTTGTCGGGCATTGGGCGCAGGACCAGCACCTCCGCCTGCCCGCCGCTCGACCGCGTTGCCGGCAGGCGAGCAGGGATCACCCGCGAGTCGTTGGTGACCAGCAGGTCGCCGGTGCGCAGCTGAGTGCCGAGCTCGGCGAAGGTCAGGTGCGTCAGGTGGGGACGACCCGGTCGCGACCGCCGGCGATCGAGCACAAGCAGGCGCGAAGCGTCGCGCGGCTCCAAAGGGACCTGGGCAATAGCCGCCTGCGGCAGGTCGTAATCGAAGTCATCGACGCGCAGTCGCGGCGTGGGCTGGGTGGGCGTCATCGGCCCGAAAGCGTAGCGCCCGGTCGGCGTGGCCGGCCGGGCGCCATCGGTCAGTGAGTCAACCCTGGCTCGTCATATGACGGAGTTGATCCAGTTCTGGGCGAAGTAGAGCACGAAAGCGATGAAGACGATCCACATCAGCCAGTGGATCTCGCCCCACCGCTGCTGGATGAGCTTGAGGACGACCCATACGACGATGCCAGCGCCGATACCGATCGTGATGGTGAAGGTCAGCGGCATCAGGATCATGATCAGCAGGGCCGGCAGGCCGGTCGACACGTCTCTCGCGTCGATCTCGCCGATCTGGGTGAACATGAGGTAGCCGACCAGCACGAGCGCCGGTGCGGCTGCCTGCAGCGGGATGATCTGGACCAACGGCGTCAGGAAGACGGCCAGCAGGAACAGGAGGCCGGTGACGACCGAGGTGAGGCCGGTGCGACCGCCATCGGCGACGCCCGCGGCGCTCTCGATGTAGGTCGTGTTCGAGCTCACGCCTGCGGCTCCACCGACTGCGGCGGCGATGCCGTCGACCAGGAGGACTCGGCCCACTCCTGGCACGGAGCCGTCCTCGTTCGTCAGGCCCGCCTCGGCAGCGACGCCGGTGACGGTGCCCATCGTGTCGAAGAAGTCACTGAGCATGATCGTGAAGATGGCCAGCAGGGCTGCCAGCAGACCGGCTTCGATCGTAAAGATGCCCCCCAGGTCCTCCAGGCCCAGCCCGAGCGTGTCGAAGTTCGGGGTCACGCTGAACTGATCCGGGAGTTGCTGGACGCCCATGAGGATCGCGATCACGGTGGTGGCCGCGATGCTGATGATCAGCGCGCCCTTCACCTTCAGCGTCCACAGCGCCGCCGTGATGAGCAGGCCGATCAGGAAGACGTATGCGCCGTTGCTGTTCGGGAAGATGAAGTCCACCGGATCCTGTGGCGACGGCGCGCCGGTGATAAGGCCGCCATCCCAGAAGCCGATGAACAGAATGAACAGGCCGATGCCGACGCCGATCGCGCGCTTCAGGGCGAGCGGAATGGCATCCATGATTGCCTCTCGCAGGCCAGCCAGCACCAGGATGGTGATGATCACGCCCTCGATGACAACCACGCCCATCGCCTGGGCGGGTGTCATGCCGAGCGCGGGCAGCGAGAACGCGACCACTGCATTGAGGCCGAGGCCGGCAGCCAGGGCGAACGGATAGTTCGTGAACACGCCCATGGCGATGGTCATCACGCCGGCAATGAGGGCCGTGCCCGCCGCCACTGCCACGGGTTCGAGCCCAAGCGGCTCGGCGATGATGATTCCGTTCACGGCCAGGATGTAGACCATGACCATGAATGTGGTGACGCCGGCCCGCACCTCGGTGCCGACGTCGGTCCCCCGTTCGCGCAGGTGGAAGAATCCCTCCACGGTAGACAAGCCCTCCATCCTCCGGACCCATCCCCGCGCCAAGCCCCCGGGGGACGCGGCCGCGACGGATGCTACTCCGGTGGTGGCGTGACGGGAAGCGCTTTTCGCACCTGCGTCAACGGCGCAGGAAGAGGTTGAAGATCAGCGTCAGCAGGAGCGAGATCACGATCATCGTGCCCAGCGGGATGTAGATGCCGCCGCGCTCGCCCTCGATCGCGATGTCGCCCGGCAGGCGGCCGAATGGCAAACGCACGCCAAGCGCCGCCAGTCCGCCGACCACCACCAGCACGACGCCGATGATCAGGATGATTCGACCGAGCTCCGGGCTCATGGCATTGATTGTCCATCTCGTCGCCACGGATGCATAGTTCGCCCGATGCGTCCCGGGGGACCCGATGATCCCCTAGTCGAACAGCCCCGGCTGTTCAGCCCGGACCGATGCGCCTGCCGGCGGTGTGAGGCCCAGGTGACGCCAGCCTGACTCGGTGAGCTGGCGGCCACGGGACGTGCGGGCCAGCAGGCCGATCTGCATGAGGTAAGGCTCCACGACGTCCTCGATCGTCTCCACCGGCTCGCTGACCGTGGCCGCCATGGTCGCGAGTCCCACCGGGCCCCCGGCATGGTGCTCCGCCATGGCGGTCAGCAGCTGCCGGTCCATGGCGTCCAGCCCTCGGGCGTCGATCTCGAGCAGGCTGAGCGCATCTGTCGCGAGCTCAGCGGTCACCGACCCGTCCCCCGTCCCCCGCACCTGCGCGAAGTCGCGGACGCGCTTCAGCAGGCGGTTGGCGATCCGCGGCGTGCCTCGGGAACGTCCGGCGACGATGGTGGCCGCCTCGTCGTCCATCGCCACTTCCAGGATCTGGGCGCTGCGGCGCAGGATCCTCTCCAGGTCCGGCTGCGAGTAGTAGTCGAGGCGGTAGGTCGCGCCGAACCGGTCGCGGAGCGGCCCGGTGATGCTTCCGACGCGCGTCGTCGCGCCGATGACCGTTACCTTCTCGATCTGCAGCCGCACGGTCCGCGCGCCCGGTCCCTTGCCGAGGACCACGTCCAGGGCGAAGTCCTCCATCGCCGGATAGAGGATCTCCTCGACCGAGTGCGAGAGGCGGTGGCTCTCGTCGATGAACAGGACGTCGCCGCTGCCCAGGCTGGTGAGCACCGCGGCAAGGTCTCCGGCGCGCTCGATGGCGGGGCCGCTGGTCGTTCGGATCTGGGCACCGAGCTCCGCCGCCACGATGTTGGCGAGCGTGGTCTTGCCGAGCCCCGGCGGGCCGTATAGCAGGATGTGGTCGACCGCCTCCGACCGCTGCCGGGCAGCGTCGATGAGGATCGCCAGGTTCTCCTTGACTCGATCCTGCCCGGCGAACTCGTCCAGCCGGCGCGGCCTGACGGTCGCCTCGAGCGCAAGCTCGTCCTCGGCGATCTCGGTGCTGGTGACGCGCTCGATGGTCATCGGGCCGCTGCCAGCCAGCACGAATCGAACATGTGACCGATTCTACCCGTCACGCAGCGCCTCGAGGTCCGCCGGCGTGTCGACGTCCGGGACGTGCTGCGCGATCTCCACGGCCAGCACCCACTCCGGGTGCGCGTTCAGCAGCTCGCGCAGGCCGATGTCTCCGGCCGGCTCCTCCACCACGGAGAAGTGGCTGCGCTCGACCAGGACAGGCGCCGCCAGCCGACCCGCCGCTCGCGCGGCGACAAGGGGCCGCTCGCCGCGGGCCGCGATGAGCGCGCGGACCGTGTCGGCGCTGATGGTCGGCTGGTCGCCGAGCAGGATCACGGCCGCTCCAACGTCGTCAGGCAGCGCCGCGAAGCCCAGGCGCAGGGAGTGGCTCATCCCCCGCTCCGGGTTCGGGTTGCGAATCCAGCCCAGCGCCGGGTCGTTCATCGTGCGCGGCCGCGTCAGCCAGACGGGCACGACCGCCACAACCGGGTCAAGACCGGCGCTGCGCGCCAGCTCCAGGACGTGCTCGAGCAGCGTGCGGCCATCCAGCTCCGCGAGCTGTTTCCGGCTCCCGAAGCGACGGGATTCCCCCGCCGCCAGGACCACCGCCGCGACGTCGTGCTGCCGATCCATGGGTCCATATACTGCCCGCACATGGATGAGCGCGACGCCTACGACGCTCTGCCCAAGGTCGAGCTGCATTGCCACGTGGAAGGCGCCATCAGGCCGACCACGGTGGTCGAGCTTGCCGCCAAGAACGGCGTGAAGCTGCCGACGGATGACCCGACCGAGCTCTACCGCTATCACTCGCTCGACTCGTTCCTGGAGATCTTGTGGCTCGTCCAGTCGTTGCTGGCGGACCCGGATGACTGGGAGCGTGCCGCATACGAGTCGCTGATCGACGCCACGCCGCACGGACTGCGCTACCGGGAGATGTTCTTCACCCCAGCCCGTCACCTGGCGGCCGGGCAGCAGCTGCCTGACATCGTCGCGGGCCTGACTCGTGGGATCGAGCGCGCGGAGGTCGAGACCAGCGTCCGCTGCATGCTGATCTGCGACATCGACCGATCCTTCGGGGCCGCGGCCGCCATGGAGCTGGTCGAGGCGGCCGTGGACATGCGTCGGGACGGGCTCGGCGAACGGGTGATCGGGATCGGCCTGGACTCGACCGAGAAGGGCGTCGATCCCCGCGACTTCGCTGACGCGTTCCTGCTGGCGGGGCGTGCGGGCTTCCGCCGGACCGGGCACGCGGGCGAGGACACGGGCCCGGCCAACATCGCGACGGCGATCGGTGCGCTGCGCATCGAGCGCATCGATCATGGGCTCGCCATCCTCGACGACCCCGAGCTCACGGCTCGGGTGGCCGAGTGGCGCATGCCACTGAACGTCTGCCCGAACTCGAACGTGGTGATCGCGAACAAGGTCGCGACGCTAGCCGAGCATCCGTACCGGCGCATGCGAGAGGCCGGTCTGCTGGCTACGCTCAACACGGATGATCCAGGAATGACCGATCTGGATCTGGGACGGGAATACCGCAGCGTGGCGGCGGCCTTGGAGATGCCGTGGTCCGAGATGTGCGCGGTCGCCCTCGACGGCGTCGAGGCCAGCTGGCTGGATGAGGGCGAGAAGCGGTCAATGCGTGCAGCCTTCGAACGCGAGCTCGCTGCCATCTCGCCACCGGCGCATGGCTGACCTGTCGTTCTACATGGATCGCCACGACTTCGTCGGCATGACGGCCGAAGAGGCGGCGAAAGCCCATCTCAGGGACCTGGAGGTGCAGGCCTGGTTCGACGTGCAGTTCATCCACTACTGGTTCGACGATGTGCGGCAGACGGGGTTTTGCCTCGCAAAGGCCCCTGGCCGGGAGGCTGTCGAGGCGGCCCACCGCGAGTCCCACGGCCTGGCCCCGAACCAGGTGATCGAGGTCGACAGCCAGGCGCTGAACCGATTCATGGGCGGCATCACCCCGCATCCGCCCGGCGAACCGTACGTAGAGACCGCGTTTCGCGCGATCGTCTTCACCGACATGGAGGAGTCCACCAGCTTCACCCAGAAGTACGGCGATGCCCGCGCTATGGCCATGGTGCGATCCCACGATCAGATCGTCAGGGAAGCGCTGCGCGGCCACGCCGGCACGGAGGTCAAGCACACCGGCGATGGCCTGATGGCCGCATTCCTGTCGGTCGCGGACGCCATCCTGAGCGCGATCCAGATTCAGCATCAGCTGGCGGTAACCGACTTTGACGGCGCCGAGCTCCGTGTCCGGATTGGTATTTCCGCCGGCGAGCCTGTCACCGAACGTGGGGACCTGTTCGGAGCCGCGGTCCAGCTGGCCGCCCGCCTCTCCAGCCGAGCCGAGGGGGGCGGCATCCTCGTGTCGAGCGCGGTCCGCGACCTGGCCATGGGAAAGGGATTCGTCTTCCGGAAACGCGGCCCCTTGCGCCTGAAGGGCTTCGCCGAGCCCCAGGTCGCCTTTGAGGTGCAGTGGGAAGCGGGGTAGTCGGCCCGATGGGCCAGGCGGAGCCGGCGCCCCAAGAAGTGGACCTGCTTGTCGTCGGTGGGCAGCTGGTCGACGGCTCCGGCGCACCCTCAAGCTCAGGCACGGTCGGCATCCGCGCGGGGCGTCTCCACGTCGGCGACGACGCCTGGCGACCGACGGCCGGCCGCACGATCGACGCCACCGGCAGCGTGGTCGCGCCCGGCTTCATCGACCTCCACTCGCACGGCGGCCTGATGATCCTGGCCGACC
>DASSCW010000049.1:0-4064 GCA_035697465.1 Candidatus Limnocylindria bacterium
ACCATGAAGGACCGATACGCCCGCCTGGGCGACGTCGGCGCCGGCATCGACGACGCGGTCGGGTCGCTCGAGGGCCTGCTGGAGCTGTCCGAGGGCGACGAGGCCTCGGGGCTGGGCGACGCCCCCTGGCCACCACATTACGCCAAGGGCGAGAACGAGCCGCCGCGCGTCCAGCCCTCCAAGCGGCGCATGCCGGATCCGGCAGCGGGTGGGCGCGCGGGCATGCAACCGCAGCCGATGCCACCGGCTCCCGCCCGCGGGGCCGATGGGTCCGTGGCGCCGACCGGCCGACGCCGCTCGAAGCACCCGCTGATCGTGATCAGCCAGGCCAAGGCCAAGGCCGATGCGCTCGATGGGCTCGAACGTTGGAAGCGGCGCCACCCCGCGGCGGCGAAGCACCTCGCCGAGGACGACGTGCTGGTCGACGGCATGCGCGGCCGCTCGTCGCTCTGGTACCGGGTCCGCGTGAACCTGCGCCACGTGCCCGAAGGAGATCGTCCGCCGGAGGAGCCACCCGACCCGGACTATGACCTAAGCCAGGAGTGGAGCCGCGGCTGATGCGCCGCATAGCGTCCACGGCCGTGCTGGCGCTCATCCTGTCGTCATGCGGTTGGCTGACCGTCGAGTCGCCGCCGCTCACTGGTGAGCTGCCGCCGGACGCCGAAGCCTTCCGAAAGACCCTGCGCTGCGCGATCCCCTTTCAGGCTGGCGGGACGTGGTGGCAATTCCGACCTGGCTACGAATGGCCGCCACCTATGCCGGCCGCCAAAGGGACAACTCCCATCCCCTATCCGGTACCCGGCAAGGTGGTCATCCTGTCCGAAAGACAGGCCATGTTCATCGCTGAATCCGATGGAAGCCGACTGGTGCTCCTTGCCATCGATGAACCTCCCGAGCAGGCAGGAGGCTGCGCGTGACGACGCCGCTTCAGGCCGAACAGCTGCTGCAGCAGGCCAGGTCAGCGCGCGACGGTGCGCTCCATCCGCCGGTCCGGCACGATCCACAGGATGACCACCACGGCATAGATCGCCAGCGCGACGATCGGCGCCACCGATGCAAGGGGGATGGCGACGGCGAACAACGCCGGCGAGATCTTGCCCTTGACGTCACGCCCGACGGCCTCAGCGAGGGCCGGCGTCTGGCCCGGGCATCGGATCAGCGCCCGCACCACGCCGTAGTAGGCAAGGGCCGAGAGCAGCAGCAGAACGCCATAGACAGCGACGGGAATCGGGCCGAAGTGCGACTCGCCGACCCAGGCGGTGCCGAACGGGAACAGCGAGAGCCAGAACAGCAGGTGCAGGTTGGCCCACAGCACCAACCCGTTGACCTTGGTGGCGGTGTGCAGCAGATGGTGGTGGTTGGCCCACCACGTCCCGAGCAACGCAAAGCTCAGGACGTAGGCTGCGAACGTGGGCCAAAGGGGCCCCAGATCCTCGAGCGTCGCACCGTGCGGCGGCCTCAGCTCCAGGACCATGATCGTGATGATGATCGCGATCACCCCGTCGCTGAAGGCCTCGAGCCGGCTCTTGGTCACCGCCGCATGCTAGGGCGTCAGCCTTCAGCCAGGCGCGCCACCAGCGCGGCCTTCACCGCCGGCCACTCATCGGCCAGGATCGAGAAGTAGACGCTGCTGCGCATGTACCCATCGGGCATGCGGAACTGGTGACGTAGCACGCCCTCGTGCACCGCGCCCAGCCGCGCGATGGCCGCCTGCGACCGCTCGTTGCGCTGATCGGTCTTGAAGGCCACTCGCGTCGCGCCCAGGTCGTCGAAGGCATAGCTCAGCTGGAGCAGCTTCGCCTCTGTGTTGGTGGCGGTCCGCTGGTGCGACGGCGCGATCCAGGTCCAGCCAATCTCCAGCCGCCCGTGCTCCGGCGCGATGTCCAGGAAACGGGATGAGCCGATGACGCGGCCAGTCTCCGCGTCGACCGTCGCCCAGCTGATGTACTCGTCGCGCAGCGCGTCGGCCAGGAAGGATTCCCAGACCGATACCCCCTTCGACAGGTCAGTGAACAGGTAGCGGAACGTGGCAGGATCCTGCGCGGCGGCCGCCAGCAAGTCGTCGCGATGTCGCTCCTCGAGCGGTTCCAAGCGGACGAAGCGACCGGTCAGCGTGACGCGCTCGGGCGCCCTCATGGGCCGGGTGGGCGAAGGATTGGGCCCAATTCACACGGTGCGAGCACAGAGCTGGGCAATGGCCTGTTGGAGCCTCGGGATTCACGGAGCATGTGAATTGAGTACCTCAAGCGCCCAATGTCGACCCCTGCGGGTCATCTGCTGTGAATCTGAACCGGTCGCGCCGTTGCGACGCGATCGTCAGCGCGTGGTCGCGCCCTCGCCCTCTCGCGCCGCCACCGCCGCCTCCACCCAGCCGGGGATCTCTCGGCGAAGCGTGGCCAGCGGCAGCGAACCGTGGCCGAGCACCTCGTCGTGGAAGGCGCGTAGGTCGAAGCGGTCGCCCATCTTCTCCGAGACCTCGCGGCGCGCTCGCTCGATCTCGCGCTGGCCGATCTTGTAGGCGAGCGCCTGCCCGGGCCAGACCGTGTAGCGGTCGACCTCGATCTCGGCGTCCACCATCGGCAGCGTGCCGCGCTCGTTCATGAACTCGATCGCCTTCGCGCGGCTCCAGCCCATCGCGTGCAGGCCAGAGTCCACGACCAGGCGGGAGGCGCGGAAGGCCTGCGCGTCGAGCATGCCAAGGCGCTCCCGGTCGTCCAGGTACAGCCCCATCTCATCGGCCAGGCGCTCGCAGTAGAGGCCCCAACCCTCGACGTAGGCCACGCCCGCCATCCGGCCACCCAGCGTGCGGAATCGGGGAAGGCCCTGCAGCTCCATCTCGATCGCGATCTGGAAGTGGTGGCCCGGGGTCGCCTCGTGGAAGGTGATGGCCGCGATCTTGTGGAGCGGCCGCTCCTCCGGCTGATAGGTGTTGATGTAGTACTGGCCCTGCCGCGTGCCATCGAGCGAGGGCTGCATGTAGAAGGCGGGCGGCGTCTCGCGCTCGCGGTACTCCTCGACGGGCTTCACGATGCAGTTGGCCGATGGCAGCCGCCCAAAGTAATTCGGCGCGGCCGCGTAGGCGCGCTCCGTCTGCTGCTCGGCCAGCTCGACGATCGCCTCGCGCGAATCGGCGTGGTTGGTCGGGTCGGTGAGGAGCGCCTGCTTCAGCGCATGGCGATCCGCATGGCCGAGCCGGTGCGCGATCACGTCCATCTCCGCCTCGATACGGCTGAGATCCTCCACTCCGAAGGCGTGTACCTCTTCGGCCGTGGTGGCCACGGTGGTCTGCATGCGGATGGCGAGCCGATAGGCAGCCTGCCCATCGGGCGTGGCACTGATGCCCGGCTCCGCCATGGCGTGCGGCTCGTACTCATCGGCCAGGAAGTCCCGCAGGCGCTGGTAAGCCGGCTTGATGTGCTCGTCAACGGCTGCTGCGACCTTCTCACGGCCCTCGTCGCTGACGTGGGCCAGCGTGACCGAGGGGAACTGCTCGGTCGGCGTCGCCGCCAGGCGTTCGATCTGCTCGATCTGCTTGCGCACCGGGATGGCGGCCGAGGTGCGTCCGTCGGCGATGCCCTCGCGCAGCGTCTCGATGTACTGGTCAATCGCCTTCGGGTAGGCCGCGAACCGCGTGAGCAGCTTCTCCAGCCCCTCCGGCGACTCGGCGAGCTGGTACTGGGCAACCATCACCGGCATGGTCTGCACGCCGGAGATGTGGTTGATCGCCAGCTGGTACAGCTTCGCGTCCTGCGCCTCAAGGTTGTTGCGCGCTACCAGGATGAGCATGTCGCGCGTGATGACCTGCTCGGGCTCGAGGCCATCGGGCCCGATCGGCTCCACCTCGGCCAGCAGCGCCTCGTACACGCGCCGCTCTTCGGCGCGGCCGGTGGCGCCAAGGTCCGGCAGGCGATCGTCGTAGCGGTCGTCGCCCAGGATCGTGGCGAAGATCGGCTCGCGTTCGAGGACGCCCTCGAAGAAGCGATCGGCGATCTCGTTGATGGAGACGTTCGGATCGTTGGCAGTCACGGACGCGCGGTCCTCCAGAATCGAGGGGGCGGGCAGTC
>DASSCW010000050.1:0-5019 GCA_035697465.1 Candidatus Limnocylindria bacterium
GCCCGGGAGCACGGTCCTCATGGAGCGGCTCTCGTCTCAGCCTGGTGCTTCGATCCTGTTCGACCGCGTCCTGCTCATCGGCGATGGTGATGAGGTGACCGTTGGCACGCCAGTCGTGGCCGGCGCATCGGTGAGCGGAACCATCCTCGGCGAGGAGCTGGGTCCGAAGCTCGTCATCTTCAAGTTCAAGCAGAAGGTCAAGTACCGCCGCCGGACCGGACATCGCCAGCACCTGCTCCGCGTCAGGATCGACGAGATCAACGCGGACGGGCGGCCGAAGTCCAGGACCAAGGCGAAGGCAGACGCGGCCGACGAGGCAGAGGCTCCAGCCAAGGTTGAGGCTCCAGCCAAGGTTGAGGCTCCAGCCAAGGCAGAGGCGCCGGCCAAGGCCGCGCCGAAGCCGCGTGCCAGCCGCGCGAAGGCCGCCAAGGCGGAGCCGGAGGCATCGGCCCAGGCAGAGCCGGAGGCGCAGGCAGAATCAGAGGCGGAGAAGCCGAAGCCGCGAAAGCGGACGGCCGCGAAGCCGAAGGCCGAGAAGGCCGAGGAGTAATTCGACATGGCACACAAGAAGGCCGGCAGCAGCAGCAAGAACGGTCGCGACAGCGACGGCCAGCGGCTGGGCGTCAAGCGTGGCGACGGACAGGACGTGCTGTCCGGCACGATCATCGTTCGGCAGCGCGGCAGCACCTTCAACCCCGGCGACAACGTTGGCATGGGGCGTGATTACACGCTCTTCGCCACGGCCGATGGCAAGGTGAAGTTCACCCACGAGACGCGGAGCAAGAAGCGCGTGAGCGTGGTCGCCCCGTGAAGGCCGAGATTCATCCCAAGTACTATCAGGCGCAGGTGCACTGCGTCGGCTGCGGCACAACCTTCGAGGTCGGCTCCACGGCCGAATCGGTCCGCGTCGAGGTCTGCTCCAATTGCCATCCGTTCTACACCGGGACCCAGAACATCGTCGACACCGCCGGCCAGGTCGAGCGGTTCCAGCGACGTATGGAGCGTGCGAAGCGCTGATCCCGCCGGCGCGGGCCGTGACATGCGCCCGCGTCTGAACGGGTGGCGGGCGCTGCTTGCGCCCCACCTGATCTTCCTTATCCCCGAGCTGCTGATGGCGGCTGGCCCGTTCGTGATCCAGACGGTCGCGCGCGCTGGGCGTCCGGCATTTCGGATGCCCGACTTCTTCTACGGCGGCCAGGCCCTGATCGAAGGGGTCATGATGCGCGGCCGCACCACGGTGGCGATGACGGTGCGACCGCCCGATGGTGAGCTGCTGACCTTCTCGGAGCCGCTGCCGCGTGCGCTGCAGCACGGTCGCTGGCTCAAGGTCCCGTTCGTGCGTGGCATGTTCGTGCTGTACGAGACGCTCGTGCTCGGCACCCGGATGCTGATGCGCTCGGCCGCCATCGCGGCCGAGGGCGAGGACATCCAGATCAGCCGCGGGATGATGATCGGAACGATGATCTTCTCCCTCGGCTTCGCCGTCGGGATCTTCTTCGTCCTGCCGCTATTCCTCTCCACCTTTGCCGATGACGCCACCGAGTCGGACCTGATCGCCAACATCGTCGAAGGCCTGATCAGGCTGGTCGTGTTCGTGGCCTACATCGGCCTCATCGGCCTGATGAGCGACATCAAGCGCGTCTTCGCGTACCACGGGGCCGAGCACAAGGCGATCAGCGCCCATGAGGCCCAGCGGCCGCTGACGCCCGTCGAGGTGGACCGCTTTTCGACGGCCCACACGCGCTGCGGCACGACCTTCCTGCTGATCGTGGTGGTGATCAGCATCTTCTTCTTCAGCTTCATCCCGCGCGCGGGCGTCCCGCTACCGCTCCTCTTCCTGTCGCGCATCGCGCTGGTGCCTTTCATCGCATCGGTCAGCTATGAGCTCGTGCGGTTCGGGGCCAGCCACTACGGCAATCGCGTCGTGCGCGCCATCTACCAGCCGGGCCTGTGGCTGCAGTCGCTCACCACCCGGCCGCCGGATCACGGCATGCTGGAGGTGAGCATCGCCTCCCTTGAATCCTGCATCGAGGCCGATCGTGCCGCGGGCACGCCCAAGGTCGAGCCCACCGCCGACGTGGTTGATCCGAGCACGGGCGTCCTGCCCTGACGTGTGACCGATGATCGAGCGCCTGCGCGAGATCGAGGCGCGCTACAACACCCTCGCCGCTGAGCTGGCGTCACCCGGCCTGGAGGTCGCGCGGATGACGGAGCTGGGGCGCGAGCTGTCCCGCCTGGAGCCGATCGTCCTCGTGATCCGAGAGTGGGAGCAGGTCAATGCCTCGCTGAGCTCGACTACCGAGATGGCGGACGATCCGGACGAAGAGGTGCGCGTCATGGCGCGCGACGAGCTCGAGACGCTCAACGCCCGCCACGAGGCGCTCGAGAGTGAGCTGCACCGCCTCCTGGTGCCGAGCGACCCCAACGACGACCGCAACGTGATCCTGGAAGTCAGGGCAGGGACAGGCGGCGACGAAGCAGCGCTCTTCGCGGCCGACCTGTACCGAATGTATGCCCGCTATGCCGATGCGCGGCGCTGGAAGGTGGAGCTGCTGTCCTCTTCGGAGAGCGGCGCCGGCGGTTTCAAGGAGGCGATCGCCGAGATCACGGGCACCGGCGCGTACTCGCGGCTCAAGTACGAGAGTGGCGTGCATCGCGTGCAGCGCGTGCCGGCGACCGAGGCCTCAGGACGCATCCATACCTCCACCGCCACGGTCAGCGTGCTGCCTGAGGCCGATGAAGTGGAGGTCGACATCCCGGACAAGGACCTGCGCGTCGACGTCTATCGGTCCAGCGGACCCGGCGGCCAGAGCGTCAACACCACCGACAGCGCGGTGCGCATCACGCACCTGCCGACCGGCCTGGTGGTGGCCATCCAGGACGAGAAGAGCCAGCACAAGAACAAGGCCAAGGCGATGGCCATCCTTCGCGCGCGGCTGCTTGAGCTGGAGATGCAGCGCGTGGCCGAGGAGCGCGGCGACCAGCGCCGCTCGCAGATCGGCAGCGGCGAGCGGTCGGAGAAAATCCGGACCTACAACTTCCCCGATGACCGGGTGACCGACCACCGGGTCGGGGTGACCATTCACAATCTGCCGGGGCTGCTGCAGGGCGACCTTGATCGTCTGGTCGATTCGCTGGCCGAGGCCGATCAGGCGGCCCGCCTCTCGAGCATCAGTGCCGACGCGGGTGGCTGAGTGACCCCGCCCCAGGCCGTCGGCACCGCCGATGCGCGATCCCTGCTGGTAGCTGCCACCACCGTGCTGCGAGCCGCCGGCTCGCCGTCGCCGCGGCTGGATGCCGAGCTGCTGGTGAGCCACGCCTTCGGACGCGACCGATCCTGGCTGCACGCCCACCCCGACGCGGAGCTCGGTGATCCGGAACGGGACCTGCTGCGCGACTGGATCGCGCGACGTGCCGAGGGAGAGCCGGTCGCCTATGTGCGCGGCTTCAAGGAGTGGTTCTCGCTCCGCATCCTGACCGACCGCCGCGCCCTCATCCCGCGGCCTGAGACAGAGCTGCTGGCAGAGACGGCGATCGCCGAGATCGCCTCGCGCCTGGTGGATGGCGACGCGCCCATCGCCGCCTGGGAGGTGGCCACGGGGAGCGGTGCCGTTGCCGTGGCCCTTGCATTGCGCTTCCGCACCTCGCTGGCGCTGGGCAGGCTGCGGCTGGGAGCCACCGACATCTCGTCGGAGGCACTGGAGCTGGCCGAAGAGAACCTCGCCGCGCACGCGGTGGGGGGCCTCGTCAGCCTCGGCTGCGGCGACCTGCTCGACCCACCGGTGCTGCCGGCGCCCCAACAGCCGGACGTGATCATCGCCAACCTCCCGTACCTGACCAGCGACGAGGTGGCGCGCGGTACCGGGAGTCTCAACTTCGAACCTGGCGAGGCGCTGGATGGCGGGAGCGATGGGTTGGACGTCGTCCGCCGCCTGATCACCCTCCTGCCCAGCCGGTTGTCGCGTGGCGGCATTGCGTTGCTGGAGATCGGCATTGGGCAGCTGCCCGCCGTCCGCGAGCTCGTGGCCGAGCTGCCGGTGCGGATGGAGGTAGCGGCGCTCAACGACCTGGCCGGCATCGAGCGCGTGGTGCGGATCGGCCGCGCGTGACCGATCGCCTGCCGGCCACCGAGGAGGGACTTCAGCGGGCGGCGACCATCCTGCGCGACGGCGGCATCGTCGCCTTCCCGACCGACACGGTGTACGGCGTCGGCTGCGCGGCGGCCCGTCCTGAGGCGGTTGCCGCGATCTTCGCGCTCAAGCGGCGTCGGGTCGATCGGCTCATTCCAATCCTGGTCAGCGGCCTGGACGGAGTGTCGGGTGACGCCTGGGAAGTGGACCAGCGGGCCAGAGCGCTGGCCGAGGCACTCTGGCCGGGAGCGCTGACCCTCGTGCTGCCGGCGCGCGAGTCAGGCGGGAGCCAGGCGTTCCGGGCGCCGGACCATCGCGTCGCGCTCGCGCTGATCGAGGGGGCCGGCCCACTCTACGTGACCAGCGCCAACGTCAGTGACGAGCCGGAGACGCTCGACGCGGACGACGTGCTCATCGCGTTCGCCACCCAGGCGGACGAGCTCGCTGCGGTGGTGGATGGTGGCCGCGTGACCGGCGGCATCGCCTCGACCGTGCTCGACCTGACGGTCACGCCGGCGAGGATCGCGCGCGAAGGACCGATCAGTCGCGACGCATTGGCGGCGATTATCGACCTGCAGCCCGTAGACTGACGCGCGATGCGCGTCGCCATCGGCTCCGACCACGCGGGATTCGCCCTCAAGGGCGAGCTGTGCACGCTCCTGGACGAGCTGCGGGTGGAGTACCGCGATTTCGGCACCTTCAGCGACGACCCCGTCGACTACCCCGATTTCATCGCCCCCGTGGCTCGCGCGGTCGCGCGCGGCGAGTTCGAGCTCGGGATCGTGCTCGGCGGCAGCGGAACCGGGGAGGCGATCGTCGCCAACAAGGTTCGCGGCATCCGCTGCGTGCAGGCCACCAACCCGGTCGTCGCTCGCCTGGCACGCGAGCA
>DASSCW010000051.1:0-9059 GCA_035697465.1 Candidatus Limnocylindria bacterium
GCTCGTCGTCCTCGGATTTGGTTCGCTGTTGCTTCCGTTGTTCGACTTCCAGTTCACGCTCATGTCGTTCATGGACGACTACCAGCCGTGGGCGGGAATCGTGGTTGGTTTGATCGGCCTGGGCCTGATCGGCTGGTCGACGTCGCAGCGGAGCGAGGCGGCACCGCCGCCTCCTGCGGCCTAGATGGAGCCGATGGAAGGGCGCTGGGTCTGCCGGCGCTGTTTCGCCTCGAACGAGGCGGGCGCCACGACGTGTGAGCAGTGCGGACTCGCGCGCGGCGCGGATCCCAACCAGGTTGATCCCTACGATTCGCCGGCGACGCATTCGAGCAGCCCGCTGCCCGGCGCGGGCTACGGCGGTCAAGGCCAGGACCAGTGGACGCCGCCCCAGGCTGCTCCTCGGCCTGGTTGGCTATCGCTGGCCCTCCGCTTTGCGTGGATACCCGTCGTCTTGATCGTGCTGGCCGCCGGCTGGTATTTCTCGGCTCGGCGGGACGACAGCGGCCAGATCGCGAACGTGGGCGACATGCAGGTCCAGGACCTGCGCGTCGGCGACTGCTTCGATCTCAAGGATCCGGATGCCGTCGAGGTGGCGGAGGTGGAGGCGAAGCCCTGCACGAATCCACACGAGTACGAGCTCTTCCACGTCGCCAACATGCCGGATGGCGAGTTCCCTGCGGACCCGGTCGTCACGACGTTCGTGGAGGCCGAGTGCGTGACCGCGTTCTCGCAGTACGTGGGGATCGATTACCAGCAATCGGCGCTCTACTTCTCCTGGTTTGCTCCCAGCGATGAAACCTGGAGCGATGGCGATCGCGCGGTCCAGTGCGCCGCCTACGACCCGGAGAACACGGAGCTCACCAGCTCGGTCAGGAACGCCGCCCGCTGACGACGCGCTGCCCCTCCCCGTCAACTCGGTACTTTCGGGGGATGGGTGCGGTCCGGGTCGGTTCGCTACGGTCTGTCCGATGCGACCCGCCATGTCGCGGCCTTCCCGCGCCCTGTTGCTGCCCGGTGTCGGGCGGTTCGCCGCTGTGCGCCCTCGAAGGGGACGCCGCCCAGGTCGACGCCTCGCCCCGCTGATCACCCGCGACCCCTACCTCGCCTACTCGGCCGCCCTGGTCCCGATCGCTGCCCTGGTGCTGCTCCTCTCCCGCGGGGCGGCGTCGCTTATTGCCCTCGCCGTCGTCTCGTTCGTCTTCGTGGGCGCGCAGCTGATGCTCGCCCGCGTCCCGGGCCGCTTCCGTCCGCTCAGCGCGCTCGGCTGGTCGTTCCTGCGGCTGGCCATCGCGCTTCTTTTCGTGGCAGGCATCGTGGAGCTGGCCGGCGGCCCGGGAGGGCCGCTCGACGCCTTGTTCATTCCTGTCGTCGTGGGGGCCGCAGCCATCGGACCCATCCAGGCACTGGTGATCGGTGGCGTAGCCTCGGTCATCTACCTGGCGCCGGAGATCACGCGCATGGGCTCCTCCGCTGATCTCGCCCTGCGCGGAATCACGCTCGCCGGCGTCAGCATGCTGGTGGCGTTCGGCACGCGCCGCCTGGTGGTGACCCTCGAGCGCACGACACGCCAGCTTCGCTCCGCCATCCTGGCCGAGCGGCGGCGATCCCGCCAGATCACCGGCCTCGAGGCGGTCAGCCGCCTGCTGGTCGCCGGCGGCCCGACCAACGAGGTGCTCGACCGCGCGCTCGGCGTGCTGGTCGATCGGTTCGGCTACAGCTACGTCTCGATCTACATCGCCGATGAAGCGCGCCTCGTGCTGGGCGCCCAGCGCGGCTACGACCATCCGATCGAGAGCTTCGACGGCACGCTGGGCGTGATGGGTCGCGTGATGCGCACGCATGAGATGGCCTACGTACCGGACGTCAGCAAGGACCCGGATTACATCTCTGTCTTCAACGAGGTGACCAGCGAGATCTGTGCGCCGCTCCTCATCGACGGCCAGTTCCTGGGCGCGCTGAACATCGAGTCGAAGGACCCGCTGGATCGGACCGACCGTGACCTGGTGGCGACATTGGCGGGCCGCGTGGCCACCGTGGTCGCACTTGGGCACGATCGCCAGGCGCTGGCCGATCGCGCGGCGGTCTTTCGCAGCCTGCACGAGTTCACCCAGGCAGTCTCCGCCACCCTGGACCTCGATCGGCTGGCTGCCTCACTGGTCGAGGCAGCGCGTCGTGTCGTTCAGGCCGACATCGTTGTGCTCACTGTCCTGGACCAGGAGAGTGGCCACTACCGCGTGCGCGCCATCACCGACGTCGTCGACGAGTCGCAGCTCGGCCGCGAGGTGCGTCCTGGCGAGGGCCTCGCCGGCCGTGCTATCCGCGACCGCACGGTGGTGATCGACGACAACTTCACCACTGAGCAGTTCCCCGCCTCGTATCGAGATGACGCCAAGCCGATGACGATGCTGGGGGCCGGCATCCCGCTGGTGCGCGACTCGGTGGTCGTTGGCGCGCTCTCGATCGTGCGGCACGACCTCGAGGACCGCTTCCGACCGATCGAGCGCGAGGCGATGGAGCTCCTGGCCGGGCATGCCGCGCTGGCCCTTGCCAACGCATTTCTGCACGCCGAGGTCGAGCAGCTCGCCATCCGCGACCCGCTGACAGACCTCTACAACCGCCGCTACTTCGACGAGGCGGTGGAGCGGCTGATCGCCAGCTGGCATCGCGCGGCCGGACCGGGCCGGCGTCCCATCTCCGCCATCGTGTTCGACCTCGACCACTTCGGCGACTTCAACAAGCGGCATGGTCATCAGGTCGGGGACCTGGTGCTGCGCACCTTCGCCCGGATCCTGCGGGGACGCTTCCGGAACACGGACCTCGTGGCCCGGCTGGGCGGTGAGGAATTCATCGTGGTGCTGGAGGGCGCGACGCGGTCCGAGGCAGAGAAGCTCGCCGACGAAGTTCGCACGTCGCTGAAGTCGACGGGCCTGGCAAACGAGGACGGCGAGCGGCTGTCGGTCACCGTGTCGGCCGGTTGCACCCAGCTCGAGGACGCCCTCGCCACGCGGGAGTCGCTGCTGCGGACAGCTGACGTGGCGCTCTTCATGGCGAAGCGCGCAGGACGCGACCGTGTTGTCGCCGCGTAAGGCGCCGGCCGCGGGCGCCGCGGCTGCCGTACCGGCTGACACCGAGCCGACGGTCATGGCGTCGGCCCTGGACGCCGTGGTCGGCATGAACTTCGAGGGGCAGATCACCGCCTGGAACGCGCGTGCGACCGAGATGTTCGGCTGGACTGCGGATGAGGTGATGGGGCGCCCGATGGATTCGGTGCTCCTGCCGGAGCGGTATCGCGCGGCGCATCGCGCCGGGCTGCAGCGCTACCTCAGTACGGGCGTGGGTCGGATCCTTGAGCGACGGATCGAGCTGGAGGCGCTGCATCGGTCCGGCAACGAGATCCCCATCGAGCTGGCGGTCGTTGCCATCAAGCGCAATGGCCACCCGGCGTTCAGCGGGTTCATCCGCGATCTGTCGCGGGAACGCGCGGCATTGGCCGCGCTGCAGGAGAGCGAGGAGCGCTTCCGGATGCTCGTCGAGCGCCTGCCGGGTATCGCCTATATCGATGAGCCCGGCGCATTCGGCCGATACATCAGCCCGCAGGTCGAGTCGCTCCTTGGCTACTCTGCCAGCGAGTGGCTGCAGAGCTCCGAGCGCTGGGTGGAGGCACTCCATCCAGAGGACCGCGACCGCGCCATGGCCGAGCTCGCTGCCGGCGAGCAGAGCGGTCAGCGCTTCACCTCGGAGTACCGGCTGATCGCGCGTGACGGGCACACCGTTTGGATCCGCGACGAGATGACGCCGACCCGCGACGCCGAGGGCCGGCTGTTGGTCCATGGCGTCATGTTCGACGTCACGCGCGAGAAGGAGATCGAAGCGGAGCTGGCCGCGGAACTGGCAGAGCGCGCCGAGGTCGCGATGGCACTGAGCACCTTCCGCGGCGGTCACGACGCGCAGGCGACTGCCGCCGCGCTCTGCCGGGAGATGACCCGCCTCCGCAACCTGGACATCGCGGTCGTCTACTCGTTCCAGGGCGACAGCGTCGTGCCGCTCGCCCTGCTCACGCCCCCCGGCGCGCCGATCGCCGTCGGGCGGCCGCTGCCGAGCGAGCGCGCCGCCTACCTGCGAGCCAGCGCCGCGCGCGGTCCATGGATCGACGAGTGGCGCGAGGGTCCGGCGCCCGGCGACTACGAGCGCGCCTGGCTGGAGGTCGGCCTCCGCGTGGGCGCCTACGTGCCACTCTCGCTCAACGGCATCACCTACGGCTTGATCGTGGGCGGGACCACAGCCGAGCTGGGTGGTGGTAGCCGAATGGGGCGGATGCTGCCTGCATTGCTCGAATTCGCGACCGTCGCGAACGCGGTGCTGGGCCCGCAGCTGCACCGGCTGGCTGGAGAGCTGCACGTCAACGCGCTGCGCGACCTGATCGCCTCGGGTGGGCTGCGGACGGTCTTCCAGCCCGTGGTACGGCTCGACAACCGGGCGGTGATCGGCTACGAAGCGCTCACCCGTTTCACCGACGGCAGCTCTCCGCTGCAGCGCTTCGCTGAGGCGGAGCAGGCCGGCCTGGCGGTGGACCTGGAGCGCGCGGCTGTGGCCTCGGCCGTGGCGGCAGCAGCCTCCCTGCCGGCGGGTCCGTGGCTGAGCATCAACATCTCTCCTGCCGTTTTGCCCGAGCTCCAGCAACTGGCCATGCTGGCCGGCCACTCTGACCGACCGTTGGTCATCGAGATCACCGAGCGGATGGCGATCGACGACTACGGGGCCGCCCGGCGCCTCCTGCGCCGCCACCTCCCGGACGCGCGCATCGCGGTCGACGACGCCGGCGCCGGCTTCGCCTCGCTTCGCCACATCGCGGAGCTCCGCCCAGCGATCGTCAAGCTCGACATGCAGCTCGTGCGCAACGTCCATCGCGATCCGGCGCGCGAGGCGCTGGTGGCTGGCATGGTCCACTTCGCGGCCGCGTCCGGCTGCGAGCTGATCGCGGAGGGCATCGAGACGGAGCAGGAACGCCGCGCGCTCCAGCGGCTGGGCGTCACCCTGGGGCAGGGCTTCCTGCTCGGCCGCCCCGACGCCGTGGTTGCGGCCGCCTAGGCCAGCCGCTCCGCCAACCAGGCGATCGCCAGGGGGTAGCGCCAGGCTGAGTTGCCATGGCCGCCGTCATACAGCTCGAAATGGACGCGATCGTCCGCCACCCCGGCGGCTGCCAGCTCATCCCGAAATGCCTGCATCGCCAGGTCCAGCCCGAACTCGTCGCTCCGTCCGCCGTCGAGCCAGATGGCGCGCATCGAGCGCAGGGCATCGGCATGCGCAGCCGCCATGCGGACGGGGTCGACCGCCAGCCATCGGTCCCAGACCTGCGGCCGCAGCCGGCCCGTCTCGAGCTCGAACGGCAGCTGCACCGTGCCGTTGGCGTCCGTCGAAAAGCAGGCGGCCATGCAGTACAGGTTCAGAAGCTCGCCGTTCGGCTGCCGCGGAGGGCCCGAGGTGGGCGCCAGCTCGTCGAGGAAGGCTTCCAGGCTTCCCCCGTACCGATCGCGCAGGGCATGCACGGCCGAGGGGACGGCGGGCAGGAAGCACAGCTCGAACAGCGCGTCGCCCGCATGTGAGGCGAAGGCGCCGAACACGTCCGGGCGGCGCATGGCGTTGACCAGGGCGCCGTAGCCACCCGAGGAATGGCCGGCCACGGCCCGATGCTCCGGCTTGGCCAGCGTGCGGAAGCCCTCGTCCACGAACGGCACCAGCTCATCGCACAGGTACGTCGCGTACCGGCCGGTCCCCGGCGAGTCGACGAACTGCGAACCACCCAACCGGGTCCAGGCATCGACGTACACGACCACGGCCGGTGGCACCTCGCCCGAGGCGAATCGCGCGTCCAGCTCCTCCACCGGATTGCGTTGCCACGGCCGGCGGTTGCGCCACATGTCGACCTGGTTGCCGAGGCCCTGCAGCACGTAGATGGACGGGAAGCGGCGGTCCGGCTCGGCGTCATAGGCCGGCGGCAGCTGGATCAGGAGCGGGCGCCGGTGCGGGTCGCCCAGCGGGTTGCCGGTGAGCGCCTGGCTGTCGATGACGCGCTCCTCGACGCGACCCGCCATCGGGTAGGCCCATGGCGCGCCCAGCTCGTCGAAGGGCATCTCCTTATGCGGTCTCGCCGGCAATCTCGATGCGGGCGAGCCGCCGGATGGCGATGGCAGTCGCCAGGACCACGACCGCCGTACCGACCACGATCGCCGTCCCAAGCGCGAGCGGCGCGCTGAAGATGGCGGACGGCGCATCGGTCAATGCATCGGCGAAGGCCAGCGTGTGCTGGCGGACGCTGAAGGTCTGGGTGCCGGCGAAGAGGCCGGCCAGCACGCCCTCCCAGATGAGGATGTAGCCGAGGCCGAAGATCAGGGCGCGGCTGCTGACCAGGCTGAGCGCCACGAAGATCGCGCAATAGATGACCGAGCCGATGGCCGACGCGATCGTGAAGGCGATCACGATCCCGTTCTGGCTGCCACCCGCCAGCAGCCCGGCCAGAAAGACGGGGATGCAAGTGAGCAGGATCGAGCAGATCGCAGCGACGACCAGCTTCGTGATCAGGGTGATCCAGCGGGGTATCGGCTTGGCCAGGAGGTAGATGGCGGTCCCTTCCTCCAGCTCGGCGCCGATGGTGGCCGTGCCGAACAGGAGAGCGACCAGCGGCATCAGCGTTGCCACGCCGAAGGTTTCCAGCAGGACGGATGCATAGCGCGGCAGGTTTGCGCCCTCCGCCCCGATGCGCAGCGCGAGCGCGACCAGGATCATCAGCGCGCCGAGCAGCAGGAGCAGGATCGTCCGGCGGCGGCTCAACAGCTGGCGCAGGGTGATTCCGGCGATGACTCCGTTCATGCGATGGAGCTCATCGGCGCACCAGGTAGCTGAAGACCGATTCGAGTGACTCGTCCGTCGGCAGCAGCTCGTGCAGCCGGATGCCGGCGCGTCGCGCGACGCCGGCAACCGAGGCGCTGAAGGCGCCGAAGTCGGCCGTCCTGACGGTCAGCAGCCCGTCGTCCAGCGACACCCCGGCGATCATCGGCTGGTCCATCAGCGCAGCTGCCAGCGCACGGTCATCGGACGAGCGGATCGTGAAGGTGTGCGGCCGGTCCGTCATCAGCCGCCTGATCTCCCGGAAGTCGCCGGACGCTGCCAGCCTGCCGGCCACGATGACGAGCACTCGCTCGGCGAGCCGCTCCACCTCTTCCAGGATATGGCTCGAGAACAGGATCACCCGACCCTCGGCTGCCATGCGTCGCAGGAGGTCCATCATCTGCAGCCGCTGGCGGGGATCCATGCCGTTGAACGGCTCGTCGAGCAGCAGCACCTGAGGCTCATGCACCAGCGCGGACGCGACCTTGATGCGCTGCCGCATCCCCTTCGAGTAGGTGCCGATCGCCCGATCCTGCGCATCCGCCAGCGCGACCTGCCCGATCGCGCGCGCGGCAGCTTCCGCAGCCTGTTCCACGGACATTCCCTGGAGCCGGGCGTTGGCCTGGACGAACTGCCGCCCGGTCAGGAAGGGGTAGACGGCCTCGTGCTCGGGCACCAGCCCAACCTGTCGATACAGCTCGGGGTGGCCGCGCGCCGGACTGCCCGACACCGTGACCGTGCCGGAGGAGGGCGCCAGGAAGCCGGCGATCAAATGCAGGATCGTCGACTTGCCGGCACCGTTGGGCCCGAGCAATCCAGTCACGCCCCCGTCCAGGCGGAAGGTGACGTCGTTCACCGCCACCACGTTGCCGTACCAGCGGGAAGCGGACGCGACCTCCACGGCTGCCGCGGGAGCGGTCACGCGGCCACCCGGCGATAGCGCCAGATCACCACCGCCGTGCCGATCAGCGTGACGGCCAACCATTCCAGGCCGAACACGTAGAGCGGGAACCCAGTCTGCGACACCGGTGAGTCGGGGATGGCGTTGCCCACCAGCCAGTTGCGGGTGCCGTCGATGGGCACCATCGGGTTCGCGAGCTGGCTGAGGTCACCGATCGGCCCGGTCGAGATCGCCTCGCCCAGGATGCCGCCGATGGCCGCCGTCACGATGAAGACGGCGATGATCGCGCCAGTCGCATAAGCCCGCCGCGGCGTGTAGGCGGCGATCGCCAGGGACAGTGCCGCCAGGGGTATCGCGTAGATGATCGGCGCCCCGATGACCTGGGGCAGATGTTCGACCTCGTTGCCGAACGCGTCGACGACGTCCGCGGCCAGGAGCACACGACCCAGGAACAGCAGGAGCATCGGCGCCAGTGCCATGCCTAGGATCGCGGCAGCCAGCGCGCCGAGCTTGGCCAGTGCATAGTCGGATCGTTCGAGGGCGTGACTGAAGTACAGCGAGAGCACGCGGTGCCGCTGATCGGAGCTGACGAGCTCCGGCGCCTGCGCGGCCACGAAGATGGCGAGCAGGATCTGAAGGTTCCACAGGTAATCGTCGTAGGTGAACGGCGACGGGGCGCCTGGCGCGAGTGCGGCAAATGCGACGGTCACGCCGGCCGGCGCCATCAGCAACCCGGCCAGGCCCCACGGAACGATCTTGGCCCTGCCGCTGCGCTTCAACGCGTAGGCGGCGCGGAGGCTCGCCCAGAACAGCGTCGCCACCGCCGCCCGCCGGCCAAGCCGCGGACCGTCATACCGCTGGTAGCCGAGGTCATAGATCGCGCCGGTGGCGCTCTCCCGCGTGCCCGCCGGCGATTCGGGCGTCATGCGCTGACCTCCGCCTCCGGCTCGGCAGCGGCCTCCGTGCTCTCGGCTCGGAAGAGGTCCTCCAGCCGATGCCGGCGGTGCTCGAGCCGGACCAACGAGAGCGACAGCTCGTCGATCGCGTCGCGCACGAGGTCGTACGGACGCTCATCCGGCGCGTCCACCAGCACGGTGCGTCCCTCGACGCGCGCGTCGAGCCCGCTTCCCGTGAGGCGTGCCGCGAGCGCATCTGCCCCGTCCTCGACCTCCACCCCGAGCGTGCCCGTCCGCTCGGTGAAGGAGGAGATCGGCGCCGCACGCAGCAGCTTGCCGTTGTCGATCGCAAGCAGGAAGGTGCAGACCAGCTCGAT